>NZ_JBJPHU010000054.1:0-42376 GCF_052939515.1 Phormidesmis sp. 146-33 | reverse complement strand
GCCGACCCAAACGGAGCAAGACCTAAGCGGCAGGTGACATCGAAAATTCTATTCATGCAGGAGGTCTATTGAATTGAAGCCTACGCGCTAAAGTACTTTGCCGCAGGGTGATAGGCAATGATTGCCGTTGTGGATTGTTCTGGGTAGAGTTGTTCGCTTTCATCCATGTGTAGATGGAGGCGATCGGCTCCCAGCAGATCTAACAACTTGTACTGATCCTGAATGTTGGGACAGGCGGGATAGCCAAAACTATAGCGAGAGCCTTGATAGCGTTGGGCCAGCATGTCGCGAATGTTGTTGGGGTCTTCTGATGCAAAGCCTAACTCTCGACGAATTCGGGCATGGAGCCATTCGGCTAGGGCTTCCGCCATTGAGACGGCCATCCCGTGGAAGTAGAGATAGTCGGTGTAGTTGTTGGCTTCAAACAGGGTTTTGGCAAATTCGGTCGCGACCTCGCCCATTGTTACCGCCTGCATCGGAAAGACATCGATTTGACCCGATTCTTTAGACGCAAAAAAGTCAGCAATGCAGAAACGACGCAGCGATCGTTGCCTCGGAAACTTAAACTCCGCTACAACATTCTTGGCTGTCTCCGAATCATATAGATAAAGCGAATTGCCTTCTGATTGACATGGGAAGTAGCCGTAAACGGCTTGAGGATGCAGTAAGTTTTCTTCGACAATGCGCCGCTTCCAGGTTTCTAGAATGGGATACACTTTGTCGGCTAAAAACTGGTCGTATTCCTCACGAGTTTGTTCGCGCGGTTTGCGAAATTGCCACTGTCCTGCAATCAGGGCTTGCAAATCTAAGTGCCAGAACAAATCTTGCCAGGGAATGTCAGACGGTTGCAGAATTTGGGTGCCCCAAAAGGGAGGCGTGGGGCGGGAGATGTGGGGATCGATCGACTGCGATCGAGTGGTGTCTTCTTCGGAGTGAGGCGTGAGGGGTGAGGGGTGAGGAGTGGGTTCTTCGGGTTCGGGTTCGACGACTGAGAAGAGGGAAGCGTCGCCGTTTAAGAAGCCTTTGAGATCGTCCCATTCGGCGTTCTCTTTGGCGGGCATTAGCTTATCCATGAAGTGTAGATCTGAGAAGGCATCCTTCCCATATACCACTTTGCCTTTGTATGTTTTTTGGCAATCGTCGTGGACAAACTTGGGTGTGAGCGCTGCGCCTCCTAGAATGACGGGAACAGTGATTCCTTTTTCGTTGAAGACGGCGAGATTTTCTTTCATGAAGGCGGTTGATTTGACGAGTAAGCCGCTCATCGCGATGCAATCCACTTTGTGTTCTAAATAGGCATCAATGATGTTATCCACGGGCTGTTTAATTCCCAGGTTGATCACTTTGTAGCCGTTGTTCGTCAGAATGATATCGACGAGATTCTTACCAATGTCGTGAACGTCTCCCTTCACCGTTGCGATTAGGAAAACACCCTTCGATCGCCCCGCTTCCTTCTTCTCCATCAATGGCTCTAAGAAAGCGACGGCAGACTTCATCGTCTCGGCAGATTGCAGCACAAAGGGCAGTTGCATTTGACCAGAGCCAAACAGTTCACCAACAATCTTCATGCCGTCCAGTAGGTAGACGTTGATGATTTCTAGCGGCGGATACTTTTCTAGAGCAACTTTGAGCGCGTCTTCGAGTCCGATGCGTTCGCCGTCGATGATGTGGCGCTTGAGTCGTTCTTCGATCGGCAGTTTGGCATCTTCACTGCGATCGCGTTTGGTGGTTGCGCCTTCAAATAGAGTGGTCAGCTCGGATAAGGGATCAAACACGCAGATATCGCCGTCGAATTGGCGCTGATCAAAAATCAGTTGACGACAAATTTCTTGATGTTTGGGATCGATCTTGGCCAGGGGCAAAATTTTGGCCGCACTGATGATGGCGCTATCCATTCCCACCTGCATCGCTTCGTGTAAGAACATCGAATTCAACACTTGACGGGCGGCGGCATTCAGACCAAATGAAATGTTGGAAACGCCTAATGTAATGTGACAGCCCGGAAGATGTTCGCGGATCATGCGAATGGAGTCGATCGTCGCCTTTCCATTCTCGCGATCTTCTTCAATCCCAGTTGAAATCGGCAACGCTAACGGATCAAAAAAGATCTCATGAGCAGGAATGCCAAATTCAACAGCCTGACGATAAGCACGTTGGGCGATCGCGAATTTCTTTTCGGCAGTTCGGGCCATGCCGTCTTCGTCGATCGTTCCCACGACAACGCCTGCGCCATATTCTCTTGCAAGTTCCAACACTTTCAGAAAACGGTCTTCGCCGTCTTCGTAGTTGGTGGAATTCAACAGGCACTTACCGCCCGCAACTTTTAGCCCGGCCTCCATTTTTTCCCATTCGGTGGAGTCGAGCATCAAGGGCAGCGTGACGTTTGTGACGAGACGAGACACCAGTTCGTGCATGTCTTTGACCCCATCGCGGCCGACATAATCCACGTTCACGTCGAGAATATGTGCGCCTTCTTTGACCTGCGATCGCGCCAGTGCTACCAATCCATCCCAGTCTTCCGCATTCAATAAATCGCGACACTTTTTAGAGCCGCTGGCATTCAATCGCTCGCCGATAATCAAGAATGAATTGTCTTGTTCATACGGTTGGGCGCTGTAAATTGATGCGGCCGACGGCACGTAGTTGTAAAGCGGACGGCTAATAATTTGTCCATCAGTACGAATCGGACGTTCTTTCGGCTTTAGCGTAGTCGAGAATTCTGCGAGTTGTTGAATATGATCTGGACGAGTGCCACAGCAACCCCCAATCACTTGCACACCCAGATCTTCAACAAAGTGCATTAATGACATCCGCAGTTCCATCGGTGTCAGCTTGTAGTGCGCGTGTCCTCCGACATTTTCGGGCAAGCCTGCGTTTGGAATGCAAGACACGACAAAGGGCGATTGCGCTGATAGATACTTGATGTGTTCTGCCATGCGATCGGGCCCCGTTGCACAATTCAAGCCGAGAATGTCGATCGGAAACGGCTCCAAAATCGCCAACACGGCACTAATATCAGAGCCGACCAGCATCGTACCCTGAATTTCCATCGTCACGGAAACCATCAGAGGACGGCGATCGCCCTTCTTTTTAAACACTTCTTCGATGCCATTTAATGCTGCTTTGATTTGCAGCACGTCTTGACAAGTCTCGACCAAAAACAGATCAACTCCTCCGTCATACAGGCCCTCAGCCTGTTCGGAGAAAGCCGCCTTGAGCGTGTCGTAAGTGATGTTTCCCAGTGTCGGCAGTTTGGTGCCAGGGCCGATCGAGCCTGCAACAAATCGCGGTTTCTCAGGAGTCGAAAACTCATCCGCCACTCGTCTCGCAAGTTCTGCGGCGGCTTTACTCAAGTCGTAGGCCTTGTCCGCCAAATCGTATTCAGCCAAGACAAACGAACTACTCCCAAACGTATCCGTCTCGATCACATCCGCTCCAGCCGCCAAAAAGTCTCGATGAACTTTGGCAACGGCTTCGGGTTTAGTGTAAACGAGATATTCATTACAGCCTTCATATTCGGCTCCGCCAAAGTCTTCTGCGGTGAGGTTTTGAACTTGTAAGTTCGTCCCCATTGCACCATCAAAAACGATGACGGGTCGATCGGGGCTGTGAAGACGAGCTAGAAAAGCACTGTTCATAGGGCAGCCATACAGAAAGGACGATTGAGAAATGTGCCACGGAGGTTTTTATTTCTTAACCTACTATTGTGATGAAGGTCTTCGATCGGGGAAAGTCGCCCCTGTGACAATTCATCATCGCAACACATTTCTCTCTTTCACTTTGGCATAACGAGAGAGAGTGAGGGCGGAGGGCGGAGGGCGGAGGAGTGTTTATTGTTGGGGGGGTCTGGTGGATTGTTGGAGTTTTTTGGCGGCGGCGATCGCTTCTTGCTGGTAATCGGTTAGACCCTGGCGTTGGTAGAGGTTGGCGGCGCGTTGGTAGTCGGCGATCGCTTCCTTGATTTGGTTGCTGGCGGCGTGGGCGTTGGCTCGATTGTAGTAAGCGTCTGCAAAATTTTTGTCGAGCTTGATCGCTTGCGTGTAGTCTTTGATGGCGGCAGAACGATCGCCGGATGCAGAATGCTCAATGCCTCGGTTGTAATAGAAGTTGGGATTTTTGGGCGATCGCGCAATCGCTTGCGTGTAGTTGGCAATGGCGGAGGAACGATCGCCGCGCACAGATGCGTCACGGGCTTGTTGAAACCAATCTTCGGCAACGGCTTTGCGCTGTTCGGAAACTTGATTTTCGACGGTGGGCGGCGTGGAAGCCAGGGGACGAAACAACACAATCATCAAGGCAACCGATAACCCCAAAACGCTCCCTGCTAAGAGTGGCGAAACTTTTGATTGAGGAAGATTCACAGAAGTCGAAAACTGTCTTAGAGAGGTTTTGACTCGATGCTGAAAGCCAGTTAGAGCCGTTTTTGCGGGAGCCGTTTTTGGAAGGCGACCATTTTGAGCGGGAAGGTCAACCGTTCGCTCCTGACTGGACAAAGGGGTCACTTTTGGAGTGGGTTCTCGATCGTCTTGAGGCGTGCGTTCGTTATTGTTCATGGGGCGTTTCCTGATTCTCCAGTGGGTAGGGTGGATCAAAAACAATCTGGTAGGTAAAAGTCGGACTCAGACGTTTCAGGACGCTCAGATGCGATTTGGCATGACTGCGGCGACGATACCGCGCAATAACTCCTCGCTGCATGTTGGGTAAAAAACAAATGATACACCAGGGATGTAGATGATTTCTGTACGCAGAAGTTTCCACCGTTTCGGACGGCGGTTCTCTTGGTATCATGAGGGTTATCTTCCTTCTTACGAGGAAAGAACAACGGTTAGCTTCGCAACAGCCGGAGGCAACGCCCTTCGAGCTTTCCAGGCACGGGCGATCGCTGTTTCAAGGACACTTTTATTAAATGACTAGATCTGGTCATTGTCAAGCATGGGTTTGGTGCGGCTGCGAATTCGAGAGTTCGCTAATAAGCGAGGCTGGACAATCAAAGAAGTTTCTGACCGTTCAGGCGTGGTTTATAGCACTCTCAGAACTTATGCTCGTTCTCCCGGAATGGCAATGGTTGATGCAACAGCGTTGATTAAATTGGCGAAGGTTTTTGAGGTGACGATCGAAGACTTGATCGAAGTCGTTGAAGAGTGACCAATGCTGAAATGTTTACACTTACAGACTTTCAAGGACGACAGATTCGCCTAACGGAGGAGCGACGGCAATACAGTCTGGAACATCCGGAGATGACGACGTTAGAAGATAGACTTGAATTGACTTTAATAGAGCCAGAAAAGGTCAGGCGTTCTCAAAGTGACCCAAGTGTAATCTTGTATTAGAGCGCACTTCAAAAGCTTAAATAGACGGAGCATGACCGCGAACTGAATCAAGATCAGAAAATCTCGTCTATCCCGAACGCAGCGAGGACATTTGCTTGGATCAATCAGAATCGACGCTTGAGTAAAGACGACGAGTTACGACCGGAAATGAGCGAGGCAATGACTTAGGAATCTATGATTCGACTCATGCTGCAACGGCTCGGTGAACGCAAGGAGCAAGCTTAATCATTAATTTAGAAATGCGCTTTTAAGACAAGAGGTTTGATTCAAAGTTCTCCACTAATCGGGAAAGCTGATTTTGCGAGAGGTGCGCTAAAGGTGCGATCGCGTAAATCAAAGTCCCCCAGAATAGGGGATTTAGGGGTGAAAAACTGAATAACCAAGCGAGAAAGCTCTTTGACTTTACGTTAAAACTGCTTTAAAAATCGCAAATTGCTGTCATAAAGTCGTCGAATATCATCGATTTGATGTTGCACCATCGCCAACCTTTCGACCCCAAACCCCGCCGCAAATCCCGTGTAGATTTCTGGGTCATAGCCCACCGATTTGAGAACATTTGGATCAACCATGCCGCAGCCCAAGATCTCCAACCAGCGACCTTTCCACTGCACATCAACCTCAGCAGACGGCTCAGTAAACGGGAAGAAACTGGGACGAAAACGAATCGGCAGATCACCAAAAAGTTCCTGCAAGAATACTTTAATCGTGCCTTTAAGATCCGTGAAAGTCAGCCCCTCATCGACCGCCAAAATTTCAATCTGATGAAAGACGGCCGAGTGAGTTGCATCCACCGTATCGCGACGATAAACCCGCCCAGGCACCGCAATTCTAATCGGCGGCTCATTCGACTCCATATAGCGGACTTGCACCGTCGAAGTGTGGGTTCTCAGCAGGTTGCCATCTGGCAGATAGAGCGTGTCCTGCATGTCTCGCGCGGGGTGATCCGGCAAGAAGTTAAGCGCCTCAAAGTTGTAGTAGTCCGTCTCCATTTCCGGCCCTTCCGCCACCGTGTAACCCAGACCCACGAAGATATCTAACACTAAATCCGTCGTACTGTTGAGTGGATGCACTCGACCCTGGGGACGAAACACTCCCGGCATCGTCACATCGATCGTTTCTGCCTCCAATTTTGCCTGAATGGCCGCCGCTTGCAGGTCAGTTCGCTTGCGATCGAGGTCTCCCTGAATCGCTTCTTTCACCTCATTGGCGCGGGCCCCAATCCGGGGACGTTCTGCCGGATCAAGCTTGCCCATTCCCCCCAATACTTGAGGAATCGGCCCCTTCTTGCCCAAATATTTGACACGAAGTTGCTCTAGTTGATCGAGCGTGTCAGTGGCTGCGATCGCCTGTTGCGCTTCTTGCCGGATGGCTTCGAGTTGAGATTCGAGTTCGATCGTCTGAGCAGTCATACTAAGAAAGGGCCGAATTGTTTTACTAGTTTACTGGATTCGATGAAATTACTGATCAGCAATGACGATGGGGTTTATGCGTTGGGGATTCGGACGCTGGCCAACACCTTAGCAAACGCGGGGCATCAAGTGACGGTGGTGTGTCCCGATCGAGAACGCTCTGCTACAGGACATGGGCTGACCTTACACGACCCGATTCGAGCAGAGGTGATGACTGAGATTTTTCATCCCGCCGTCAAAGCTTGGGCCTGTTCGGGAACGCCATCTGACTGCGTAAAACTGGCCCTTTGGGCGCTGCTTGAGAGTCCCCCTGACTTTGTACTGTCGGGCATCAATCATGGCTCAAATTTAGGAACCGATGTGCTGTATTCGGGCACCGTTTCGGCCGCGATGGAGGGCGTGATCGAAGGGATTCCCAGTGTGGCGTTTAGTTTGACTAGCTTTGCTGCTCAAAATTTTCAACCTGCGGCCGATTTTGCTTGCTTGCTAGTGCGTCAGTTTGAGAAAAATCCGCCGTCTGAGTTAACGCTACTCAATGTGAATGTGCCAGCCATTGAACAAGACAAGATTAAGGGAGCGATCGTCACTCGTCAAGGAGTCCGCCGCTACACCGATGTCTTTGAGAAGCGCACCGATCCCAGAGGCAAAAACTATTATTGGCTAGCGGGCGAACTGCTCGAAGATGTCGATGACCCCGATGTGCCAACGGATGTACCGACCGACGTACAGGCAATTCGCGACAACTATATTACAATCACGCCGCTGCACTACAATCTCACCTCTCCATCCGGGCTGAGAACTATGCAGAAATGGACGCAGGATTCCGGGATTTAACGTAAACCCAAAATCTTGTTCCTGAACATACCGGAAAAGCGACCAGTCCTACTTTGGAAAAGCTAGAGAATAATTCAGACGCAAACTTCAATAAGTTTTTCGCTGCGGACTACTTTTCTTTAGCCTTTTCCAAATAGCACCCTCATCATAATTGCTTGGAGGAGACTAATAAGGGATATGGGTGTTGAATACAAGGCTATTTACAGCCGCTCAAGCAAACGGTTATACGGCTAGCATTTCCGTCTAAGATTTAAGTAGCGAACGGATGGGCATTTTTGTCCTCTTAAGAGCGAGCCTGGAAGACTGGCTGAATTTACAAAAAGGTGATTTTGTTGGTGTAGTATTCGTCACAAATCAACAGAGCCGCTAGACTCATTAAGTAAACTTAGAAAAATGTAACGGTGGTGAATCGTGAGAACAGATCCCGTTCTACACTTTTTCTGCGGAAAGATGGCATCAGGAAAGACAACGTTATCAAAAAGGCTGGCATCCGACCATCGTGCCATTTTGATCAGTGAAGATCTCTGGTTGTCGAAGTTGTACCCAGAAGAGATTAGCACCTTTGATGATTATTTAAGATATTCGTCACGCTTAAAATCTGTAGCCTCACAGCACATACAAGACATTCTTAACCAGGGAATATCTGTTGTTCTAGATTTTCCAGGAAATGTTCCTTCTCAACGCCACTGGTTTCGCTCCATTTTTGAAGCAGCTAAAGTCAATCATGCACTTCATTACATTGTTGCGCCTGACTCCTTGTGCAAAGAGCAACTGCGGAAACGGAATGCTGAACAGCCCGAAGGTTCGATGATTATGTCTGAGGCAGAATTCGACTCCATCACCGCATATTTTCAACCCCCGATCGCAGACGAAGGCTTTAACATCATTAGATACGATTCCACTTCAATAGGGTTGTCAACCTAGCAAAAGCATCACAATGTGCATGTGAGAGGCAGTGTCCGCAGCACAACAAGGCTATTGCAACATAACTGAATCAGGGTGTGTGAATGCTCAATCACTGAAAATCGATCGCGCCTCCACCCAATCGATTTTCTGAGTGAACCGATGCAGTCCTAAAATGAGATTGCAGTTGTGATAGGGAAAGCCTGTGGCGTTTAAAGTTGGTCTACTCGGACTGGGAACGGTCGGAACGGGAACGGTAGAAATTCTGCGCGACCCGATTCAGCGACATCCCCTGCTTCAAGAACTCGTGATTCACAAAGTCGGAGTCCGATCGCTCGACAAACCCCGCTCAATTGATATCCCTGCTGACTTGTTGACGACTGATTTAGAGGCGATCGTTACCGATCCAGACATCGATATTGTGGTGGAAGTGATCGGCGGATTAGAGCCTGCTCGATCGTTGATACTGAAAGCGATCGCTCACAAAAAACATGTCGTCACGGCCAATAAAGCGGCGATCGCTCGATTTGGTGAAGAAATCTTCTCAGCGGCCGCCGAAGCAGGTGTGTACGTTCTGTTAGAAGCGGCCGTAGGCGGCGGTATTCCCGTGATCGAGCCGATCAAACAGTCTCTCTGCGCCAATCGCATCAGCACCGTTACAGGCATCGTCAACGGCACGACCAACTACATTCTGACGAGAATGCAAACCGAGGGCGGCGACTTTGCCGAGATCCTGGCAGATGCTCAACAACTGGGGTACGCCGAAGCCGATCCGACCGCTGATGTCGATGGATTGGATGCCGCCGATAAGATTGCGATTCTGGCTTCTCTCGCCTTTGGTGGACGAATCAAGCTTCCTGAAGTCCACTGTGAAGGCATTCGTCAAGTCAGCGCCACCGACATCGCCTATGCCGAAAAATTGGGATTTGTGATCAAGCTGCTGGCGATCGCCAAACGAGAACCCCACACCGATCCTGAACAATTGCAGCTTAGAGTCCATCCCGCCCTCGTTCCCAAATCTCATCCCCTCGCCAGCGTCAACGATGTCTACAACGCGATCTTGATCGAAGGCGACCCGATCGGACAGGTGATGTTTTTTGGTCGCGGAGCCGGGGCCGGGCCGACTGCCAGCGCTGTGGTTTCCGACATTCTCAACATTGCCGCCTTACTCAAAGTGGGACGCGGACAACTCCTTCAAGCTGACGGCACACCACTTCTCGATCCGCTTTTAGCTTGTTCTCACCAGCACTATTGCGCGATCGCCCCGATCGAAGACTTGGTAACCCGCTTTTACGCCCGATTTCTCACTCAAGACTATCCCGGTGTCATCGGCAAACTGGGTACCTGCTTTGGAGATCACCAAGTCAGCCTAGAATCAGTTGTCCAGACGGGCATTCGAGACGGCTCGGCTGAGATTGTCGTCGTCACCCACGATGTCCGCGAAGGCAATTTTCGCAAGGCACTAAACGAGATTCAGGCGTTGCCCACCATCGCTAGCGTCGCCAGCGTGCTACGAGTGCTATAGAACAAATCTGAAAAAATCTTCTCAATCAAACGATACATTTCAGCCTTTGACTTAAGGACTCAAAGAACCGTAACATGCTGAAAACGGAGTTTCATCAAACCCAAACGCTAACCCTGTAGCTGCGATCGTTCTCAACTCTGTGAACCCCTCCCTCATTGTCGCACAAAGCACAAATCATCGCTAAATGCAAACATGAGGAACAACATTACAAAATGTTGCGAAGTGATCAGGATGGTGATCTAAATACCGCAAAATAATCACGGAAGGTCGCTAAGTCTTACGACGCTCGTGTAACCAAAGTAACCGCAAGGCGAATCGGATTTACTCAGCAAACCTCAGTTCTCAAAGCAGACGATCGCAAATCGCAAACTTTCAGCCCTGAGCGCAGACTTAACAAACCACTTGGCGGAAATCCCGTTTAAACATACTCGGTTACACTACTTTTGGAGGAATCCATCAATGAGTATTGTCACGAAATCAATCGTGAATGCAGACGCTGAAGCTCGTTACCTCAGCCCTGGCGAACTAGATCGGATCAAAGGCTTCGTCACCACAGGCGAACGTCGTCTCCGCATCGCTCAAACCTTGACTGACTCTCGTGAGCGCATCGTCAAGCAAGCAGGCGACCAACTGTTTCAAAAGCGCCCCGATGTCGTCTCCCCCGGTGGCAACGCATACGGCGAAGAAATGACTGCTACCTGCCTGCGTGACCTCGACTACTACCTGCGTCTCGTTACCTACGGGATTGTTGCAGGCGATGTGACCCCGATCGAAGAAATCGGTATCGTCGGCGTTCGCGAAATGTACAACTCCTTGGGCACCCCCATCCCAGCGGTGGCAGAAGGCATTCGTGCAATGAAAAACGTGGCGGCTTCCTTGCTGTCTGGCGAAGATGCTTCTGAAGCTGGCTCCTACTTCGACTACGTGATCGGTGCAATGCAGTAATTGCTGCCCACCCCTTTAGGATTGATCAAGACCACGCGATTTACGGGAATAAATCATGCAAGACGCAATTACCTCTGTTATCAACACGTCTGACGTTCAAGGCAAGTACCTCGATACGTCTGCTCTCGAAAAGCTCAAAGGCTACTTCCAAACGGGTGAACTGCGCGTTCGTGCGGCAACCACCATCTCGGCTAACGCGGCTGCGATCGTCAAAGAAGCCGTTGCAAAATCCTTGTTGTACTCGGACATCACTCGTCCCGGTGGCAACATGTACACGACTCGTCGTTATGCGGCTTGCATTCGTGACCTCGACTACTACCTGCGCTACTCCACCTATGCAATGTTGGCTGGCGATCCTTCCATCCTCGACGAGCGCGTGCTTAACGGCTTGAAGGAAACCTACAACTCTTTGGGCGTACCTGTGGGTGCAACGGTGCAAGCGATCCAAGCGATGAAAGAAGTCACCGCTGGTTTGGTCGGTTCTGACGCTGGCAAAGAAATGGGCGTTTACTTCGACTATATCTGCTCTGGCTTGAGCTAAACGAAAGGATGAGGGATGAGGGATGAATTAGGTTCGTCGTTCATTGCTCATAGTTCACCATTCTAATGTGAGGTTTTGGAAGTCTGGGGTTTGGTGTTAGCTTGTCAAAGGCTAGTCTGAGAAATGGTTTTAGCGATCTAACATTGCCTCTCGACTTCCAACCTTCCAACCATCAATTTTGATATACCATCCAAAAGGTTTGCGGTGCTTTTGAGTCTGCGAATTCGCCTGAAAAGGTTTTGACTCGATCGTAACTTGCCAAGTTTTTGAGAAATATTCCACTTGTGTAACGGGTTTTGAATTGTGGTATGAGTTAGTTAATTCAAGACTCAACATTCAAAACCATCCTCAGCCTACTCAGGAGAAAATGAGACCCATGAGAATGTTTAAGGTTACTGCCTGCGTTCCTAGCCAGACTCGCATCCGCACCCAGCGCGAGCTGCAAAACACCTACTTTACAAAGTTGGTTCCTTACGACAACTGGTTTCGTGAGCAACAGCGGATTCAAAAGATGGGCGGCAAGATTGTCAAGGTTGAATTGGCAACAGGCAAGCCTGGACTAGATACCGGGTTGCTGTAGTAAGCTGAGTTTCTAAAAGTTTGTTAACTCTGAGCATTAGCTGTGGGGGTCGTGATGACCTCCTTTTTTATGCTTTTTTGTAGACAAGAACAGTTCGTCAAATGAAAAGTTCTAATTGTCTCTCTACAACTTGCTCTTCTACAACGTTGGTCTTTGTCAGCGTGTCATCTTGAATGTATTAGAAAATGCAGCTAGCAACATATTGCCCAAGCTTTACCGGGACTGCATTACCAATCATTTGCTCTAGACAGGTTTTTGTGCCAAGCCATTTGAAGCCTTCTGGAAAAGTCTGAATGTAGCTTCTTTCTAGTGTCGTCAAAGGACGAACTTCTTTGGGGTCGCAGAGATCGCCCTCGTGCTCGTTGTAGTTTTTTGGCACAGGGCGGTTGACTCCGCGAATCGTCGGACTCGGCTCATAGACGCTAAAAATCCCTCTTCGCGCATAGCTTCTAGGATGCCGATAATAAAACTTGATGTCTAAACGATCGCCCATATAATTATCAACCGTCATCGGATGAACTGACTGGTTTTTAATCAAGTGATGATCCAAAAATCCGTCTTCTGAGTGCAGATGCCCAACCAGAATAAATCTTTTTCTGATCTGAGGAACTCCGCAATAGCTGGCATCTAAAACCGTAGAACTCAGCCCATAGCCGATCGATTTAAGGATCAAAAGCGTTTCTTGCAATACACGACTGCTTTTAATCCGCTCTACATTTTCCATTAAAAACCAGTCAGGTCTGACTTTGGAAATGAGCTTTGCATATGAGATCGTCAGATTTGCTCGTCCAAGCGTTTCGTCTCTCTTTCCAGCGCTTGAAAAGTCTTGACAGGGCGGGCCACCAATGATGATGTCTGGCTGCCATTCCTTAAATCTCCCGACATCTTCAACATTTGACAAATCAGCTTGAAAGATCGGGTGATCAAAGTTGGCAGTATAGACTTCGCAAGATTCTTTCCAGTTGTCGAAAGCGGCCGCCACTTCAAAGCCAGCAGTTTGCACCCCTAATGAAAGACCACCACACCCAGCAAATAAGTCGATCGCTCTCATGGTCAGTCAAAAAGATCGGGTGAGTTGAAGATAATAGCATCAAGCTTTCTTTTGGGGCTTAGTCAGCTCAAAATCTAGATGCAAAGCCATCTTAATTGCGTTGGCTCTGCGAATCGTAATTCTATGTCAGTTTTGTTGATATCGTCAGTTTTGGGCGGTTTACCTGATTGATTAAATTTGCGTGAATTCGATGGAGTTTTCTCGCTTCGTTGTTCAGCGCTTCTGCCCCCCAACCCCCCACTTTTGGGTGACTTTGAGACAATATTTCTCGTTCAAAGTCCCCCATTTTTAGGGGATTTAGCGATTATCTTGAATGTCAAGCGGGAAGCGCAACTTTTTCAGGGCTGGCTTCTTCAGCAAGAGGCTGCCGAGCCTTGCCCTGTTTCACGACCCCTTGCGGGTAACTCGAAGAGATCGCATTAAGAATGGTCAGCAACTTGTGCATACAAGCGACTAAAGCCACTTTCTTTAACTTGCCACGATCGAGAAGGCGATTATAAAACGCTTTCAACACCGGATTGTAACGAACGGCAACCAAAGCTGACAGGTACAACCCCTGCCTGACGGGCGCACGACCGCCAAAGATCCGCCGCTTGCCCTTCATCTGACCACTGTCATAGTTCAGGGGGGCCACTCCGACTAAGGTGGCGATCTGCTTGTGCGTCAACTGTCCCAACTCTGGCAAACTTGCCAGTAACGTGGCACTCATCACCGACCCCACGCCGGAAACGCTCACCCACAGCTTTTGAGTTCGCTGCCAACGCTCACACTGGTTGATCTGCTCTGCGATCGTGCGGTCGAGTTCCTTGACCTGCTCTTGCAACCAGTCAATATGCTCGACGTAGACCCAAAAAGTCCGGGTTCTCACACGAGCGGCATGAAGGGAGATAAGTCTTACAAAAATGTTGGACTTGGCTGGAAATAGCTGGTTTTGCGCTACATTATTCTCTCAAAATTCGCTTTCGCTAAGGTCTCCAAATCGGAGTTAATTTCATCTCTAAACGGTAATCTCAAATTCATTTCCCCAAATAATGACCTGTGTGGTAACTATATAGAGGCTTCGCTAGACGCTCCTCAATTCCTTCCCCACTGTTGTAAATGACGAATCCTCCTGAGCAAGGTACGCCCCCCACCCCTCGTAGACGACGATCGCGCCTCGTCCGTATTGGCATCCCGTTGGGGATCGCTGCCGTTGCAGGAATTGGGGCAGGGGTTTGGTATGGCACCGTCTTTGTCAATCAGGAGTTAGCGCCCTTAGTCGCCGACAATCTAACTCAGTTGCTCAATCGTCCCGTTAAGCTAGGCAAAGTTGAACGGTTTTCGCTGACAGGGTTGCGGTTTGGTAAGAGCGAGATTCCGCCGACAGAGGATGATCCCGATCGCGCCACGGTCGAGTCAGTCGAGGTTGGATTCAATCCGATTCAGCTAGTTTTTAATCGCACCTTAAAGCTGGATGTGACGCTGATCAAACCGACGGCCTACATCGAGCAGGATAGAGACGGAGTGTGGGTTTCGACCGCCATCAAAGAACAGGAAGAAAAGGGATTTATTAGAACTCAGCTTGAAGTGTTGGAGCTACGAGAAGCCAATATTGAACTGTCTCCCTTTCCCAAACCCGGCCGCAAGCGGACTTCGGTGAATCTGACCGACGTAGCTGGAGAAGTCAAGCCCCTCGATCGCAATCGGCGTTTTGCCTATGAAGCCGAAGGAAAATCAACTCAGGGCGGCAGTTTTGACCTCAAAGGCGAGTCGCTCAATCAGCAGGGGCTAAACTCCAATATTGACATTCGCGGCCAGGATTTTTTGATCGCTGAAATCGATCGCCTCGTCAAACTCCCCGTTGATCTAACTCAGGGTCGCGTCAATGGTCAGGTGAATGTAAAACTGCGCCCCAAAGAACCCGCTTTAGTGAATGGGACGGCCGACTTTAAGAATGTGACGTTGAGCATTCCGCAGTTACCGCAAAAATTCACCAATGCGAATGGCAAACTGCAACTTAAAGAAACGCTAATTACTTTGGAGCAAGTCAGCGCTTCTCTCGGCAAAATTCCACTTTTGGCCAAGGGCACACTAGACACCAAGAAAGGATTTAATCTATCTGCTCAGGTCAAGGCCGTCACGCTGGATAACTTTTTTGAGACCTTTGCGATTCAGCTTCCGTTTGCTGCTGTGGGTGAAGTTGGAGCGGATGTAAAAGTGACGGGAGCGATCGCCAGTCCCGTTCTTACAGGCGTTGTCCGTAATACCAAAGTTGCTAGAGTCGATCGACTCAATCTTAGTCAGGCTAGCGCCAACTTTAGATTGGATGCGAGTACGTTCGATCTGGCTGTTTCTAATCTTCAAGCAACTCCCACGATCGGCGGACAAATCACCGGACAGGGCAACCTTTCTCTCGCCCCCCCAAGAACGATCGCGTTCAATCTAAATGCTCAAAACGTTCCGGGTGACACGGTAGCCAGACTTTACAACAACGGACAAGCGCCTCCGATTACGGTCGGTCGAGTCAATAGCCAGATTCAGCTTAGTGGAGCGGTCGATCGCGTTCAGACTGTGGCTCAATTTCAGGCACCCCAGGCAACCTATCCCACGACAGGAGAAGTGGCGATCGTCAGCGGCAACACCATTCTGCGAAACATTGTGGCCCAGGTTGGCGGCGGAACGGTCACCGCAAACGGCAGAACGATCGGCGAAAATTGGCAAGCGACAGTACGGGCGATCGGCGTTCAAGCAAGACAGTTCGTGCCTCAATTAACCGGGTTGGCCAGCGGCAATTTTAATTTGTCTGGGACAACCAAATCTTTTAATCTCGCAGACATTCGGGCAACGGGTAAGGCGCGGCTCACCGAAGGCACAGGCGCATTTGATGCCGACATTGCCTCCAGTTTGGGAAGATGGCAGGCGCGAGTCACCGGAGGCGGACTGCAACTAAGCCGCTTTTCACCTGACCTACGTGGATTGTTGAGTGGCGATTTGCGCGTCGCGGGATTGGTCAATTCTCTGAGTGCGGGGACGATTCGGGCGAATGGTCAGGTGCGACTGTCAGAAGGAATTTCGCTGATCGAGCAGCCGATCGTCGCTCAAGTGCAATGGGATGGACGCAAGCTGAATATTCCGCAGGCGACGGCTCCCGGATTTAGCGCCAATGGGTCAATTCTGGCTCGACTCGAAGGCGCAGGTTCCCCCGCGGTCACCGGGTTGGATCTGTTCGTCAAAACCACAAACTACGCCCTGGCTAACTTACCGATTCCTCGCCCTCCGGTCACCGATCTCACGGGTCAACTCGATCTCACCGGCCGCATCACCGGAACGCCTGACGCACCGAATGTGATTGGTGATGTCGCCGTCAAAGGGCTGTCTCTCAACGGCATCACCTTTGATTCGCCGCTCAATGGCAGCATTCGCCTCGTCCCGACTCAAGGATTTACGGTCAACGTGGCAGGCGGCAAAGATCAGATCTTCCTGGCGTTGAATCCTGACTATCGACCGATCGCCCTGAATGTCAAACGAGATCAAGCGATCATTGCAGGCAAAACAGAAGGCAACATTTTTCGAGTGGTGATCCAGCAGTTGCCGTTAGATGGCTTAATTATTCCTGGTGTGGATCTAGCGCGATTGGGCAGCTTTGGCGGACGGTTTCTCACAGGCAACTTGAATATTGATGTCAATCGGCTACAAGTTGCGGATGGGTCGCTCAACGTGGTCAGACCTGCCAGAGAAGTGCGGGGCATCGTGATCGAGCCAGAAACCATCCAGGCGAGGTTTGTCAACACGGGCAATGTGATTCGATTTACCGATACGTTTTTGCAAAAGGGCACCAGCCGCTATGCGCTGTCAGGCAGTGTAGACCTGCGATCGACTCCCAGATTTGAAGGCAAAGTTGCGATCGCTCAGGGCAAACTCGAAGATGTTCTCAGAACGCTGCGAATTTTTGAAATTCAAGATTTCTCCCAAATTTTGCAGGCGGCGGATGTTGGCAGAGCCGAAACTGTTGTCCCGACGACGGTAGGACTCCCGGATGCCAGCCTTTCTGATCAACTAAAGCGCTTTTCTGAAATCAATACGCTTCTGCGGCGAGTAGCCAACGATCGACGCAACCTCAACATTCCCGAATTGGCCGACGTGCGCGGCACCTTTAACGGCAACATCAGTGTCTCAGCAGGACTGGGATCGCCCCCCAAAGCCGAGTTTGATTTGACAGGGCAAAATATCGAATGGCGACCCTTTCCCTCGTTTGCCGAAGTCGATCAAGGGAAAATTACGCGAAACCCCAATCGGATCATTACGATCGACCAGGTGATCGCCAAAGGCAGTTTTGAAAATGGAGTCGTCAATCTGCTGCCGTTACGCCTGCAATCTGGAGACGCTCGCATCAACGTATCCGGAAATTTTGGCGGGGCAAGCCAATCGGGACAGGTGCAAGTCACCAATCTGCCCGTTGGACTGATCGAAACCTTTTACCCCCTGCCGATCGGCATCACAGGCAACCTCAACGCCACCGCCACTATCTCAGGCACCCAGGACAACCCGTTTGCGATCGGAGAAATCAGTCTCGCCGACAGCACCCTCAACGGCACGCCCGTCCAATCCGCCACTGGCAGCTTTAACTACACCAACGCTCGACTCAACTTTGGCACGACGGTGACGATCGCCCCTCCCGAACCGCTCCGCATCGCAGGCAGCATCCCAATCAAGTTGCCGTTTGCGTCCACTTTCCCCGACAGCAATCAGATCAGTCTGTCTGTAAATGTCAAAAACGAAGGATTGGCTTTATTAAATCTGCTGACTCAGCAAGTCGCCTGGGTAGACGGCAAAGGAGATGTGCAGCTACAGGTTGGGGGAACGCTGCTTCAGCCCGTCGTCACCGGAGTCGTCACGGTTCAAAACGCTCAACTTTTGGCCCAGGCGCTCCCCGAACCGATCACCGATCTGACAGGCACGATTACCTTTGAGCGCGATCGCATTCGAGTCGGCGCTGCTACCACGCCGCTAACGGGACAATTTAGCAAAGGTCGCCTCTCAGCCCAGGGCGTGATTCCCATTTTCTCAACCTTGAGTCAGAGTGATCCCGATGTCAATACGCCGATCGCCCTTGCTCTCAACGATATCAACCTTACCCTCAAAGGCTTGTATCAGGGGGGCGTGAGTGGTAATGTGGCACTCCGAGGAACGGCCTTCAGTCCAGAAGTTGGGGGTGAAATTCAACTAGCAGACGGACAGGTGCTACTTCCTGACACCTCAGCCGCTCCCGCCAGTCCAGGAGGAGGCACAACAGGACAGCCAGATCAGTTTGTTGAATTACAGAATTTACGGTTGGTGCTGGGCGATCGAGTCCGTGTCACCCGTGCCCCGATCATCAACTTTCTAGCGCGAGGCGAGTTACTCGTTAATGGCTCGTTAAATGATCTCAAACCCAATGGCACCATTCGTCTGACAGCGGGACAGGTCAACCTTTTTACAACCCAGTTTGTCTTGGCGCGAGGCGGGGCACAAAGTGCGACCTTTACCCCTGCTCAAGGGCTTGACCCCATCCTCAATATTCGTCTGATTGCCTCTGTTCCGGAGGTGACGCGCAGCCGCATTTCTGCCAATACGACCTCTTCGGAGATTGAGGATAATTCTTTGCTGGCGACCAGTTTAGGCTCGCTACAAACCATTCGCATTCAGGCAAGAGCGACGGGAGCCGCCAGCCAGCTATTTGAAAATCTAGAACTCACGAGTAGTCCCAGCCGGAGCCAAAACGAAATCATCGCCCTGATTGGAGGAGGCTTTGTAAATACGCTCGGACGAGGAGACAGCACGCTGGGAATCGCAAATCTGGCGGGTTCTGCGCTGTTGACCAATATTCAAGGACTGATTGGGAATGCCCTCGGATTTGGGGAGTTTCGCCTGTTTCCTACTGTCATCAATGATGAAAACAGGAGAAGCTCAACCCTGGGTCTAGGCGCAGAATTGAGTATCGATATCACCCGTGGTCTGTCTGCCTCGGCGCTCAAAGTCTTGACTTCGGATCAACCGACTCAGTTTGGGGTACGCTATCGCATCAATAATCGCCTGTTGCTGCGCGGCTCGACTGATTTTTCGGGGGACAATCGCGCCGTGGTGGAGTATGAAACGAGATTTTAGAGAAGACCTTAAACGATCGCTTGTAGTTGTTGGACAAGTTGCTGCGATCGCACGACTCCCTCAATTTTGTGAACGGGCTTTCCTGACTTAAAGACTACCAGCGTCGGCAGCGCATGAACCTGATACTGACTAGCCAGATCCGGATAGTTATCAACGTTGATTTTGACAATTTTGATCTGGTCTTTCATCTGCCCATTGACTTCTTCTAGGATCGAAGCCATCAGTTGACACGGGCCGCACCAGGGAGCATAAAAGTCAACGACGATGGGAGTTTCGGACTGAGATACTAACTCTTCAAAGCTATTGAACTCCTGTTTGGTTGCCATTTTTTGATTCCTCGATCGCGTGTTCTCTAAGCGTAGCGTTTGCAAGAAGTTTTGAGTTTTAAAGAATGTTTGAGAAATGTGATGACGAAAGATAGAAGACGTTAGACATTAGACCAAAAACTGGAAAACCAGAGACTCTCAAGGCTACCGTGTCCAAAGTCTAGAGTCCAACGTCCAAAAACTTTATCCTCCCGCTTGCAATTCTCCGATCAGTTGTGAGAGGTGATCGCGATCGGCTTTGTAAACTTCGCCGCAAAAGTGACAGATGGCTTCGGCTCCTTCGTCTTTTTCGATCATGTCTTGCAGTTCGACTTGACCCAGGAGCTTTAGGGCACCGAGAACGCGATCAAACGAGCAGCCACAGTGAAATCGCACCAATTGAGTTTCTGGCAAGATTTCTAAGCCCAAATCGCCCAACAAATCCTCAAGAATTGTAGGAAGCGTTTTGCCTGCTTGCAACAGAGGCGTGAATCCTTTGAGGCTGGCGAGTCGAGATTCTAGAAGTGCAACGAGTTCGGGGTCGGAGGCGGCTTTGGGCATGATTTGGATGAGAATTCCCCCGGCGGCTGTGACTCCTTCTGCGCCGACAAAGACTCCTAAGACCAGAGCGGAGGGCGTTTGCTCGGAGGTGACGAGGTAGTGTGTGATGTCGTCGCCCACTTCTCCAGAAATCAGTTCGACGGTGCTGGAGTAGGGATAGCCATAGCCAATATCTCGCACGACGTAGACGTAACCATCTTGGCCGACGGCTCCTCCGACATCCAGTTTGCCTTGGGCGTTGGGCGGCAGTTCGACGTGGGGATTATCGACATAGCCGCGCACTGTGCCGTCTGCTCCCGCGTCTGCCATTACGCCGCCGATCGGCCCGTCGCCCCGAATCCGAATATTCACCCTCGATCCTTCGCGCTTCATACTGGATGCCAACAACAGTCCGGCGGCCATGGTGCGCCCCAGGGCGGCAGTCGAGACATAAGAGAGGTGGTGTCGCTGCTTGGCTTCGTCTGTGAGGCGGGTAGTGATCACTCCGACGGCCCGAATTCCCCCGTCGGCCGCAGTCGCTCGAATTAACTGATCAGCCATGAAAAACCCTTACATTTCTTAATGAGTGCTGTTCCTATTCTAAGGTTTTGGAGATGGGTAGTTTGCGATCGAGACTCTAACCTCCGGCCTTTCGACGGATAGAGGAGCCTTTCTATAAATCTTTGGCTCCATCTTGGGTCTAATGTCTTCTTAGCTTCCACCCAGAGCGGAGATAAGCCAGTAATCACTTAAGTAGGAAGTTAAGACACGCAAAGCCGCTACTAAATCAACTTCCAGGTCTTTCTCTTGAATGTCAATAATCAGGTTGTAAGTTAGATCAAAATTAACGCGATCGTCCCGTTCGATCACCAAAAATTGACCATTTGGACTGTGATTAAGTTTTTCAATTTCTGCTGAACCAACTCCGCCAGTAATCTTAGATTCACGCGCATCTCTAGTTAAGAAAAATCTGGTTTTTGGATAATTGCTCATTAACTGATTAAAGTTTTTGATCCGAGACGTGAAGCTATTACCACTTGTGTTGAGAAAACCGACCACGATCTCTCCTTGAGAAGTTTCGATATTAAAATGCTCTGGTAGTGTGCTTCTTCCTAACCGAAGTGGACGAAACTCTAAGGCTCGATCGAGCTTAAAAGCCTCTGCGATCGCTGCCAGCTTTCCAATTTCATCTGCATCATTAATGATTGTAGGCTTGCCGTAGGTTTCGATCAGTTCAAGCTTCTTGTATTCCAGGTATTCACACACCCTATCTTCTACAGAAGGCGGTTTTCTTTTCACCGTTTCTGTCTGAGGTGAAGCAAGGAAATTAACGAATGAGCGGTCGATTTGTGGAGAATTTGACGCTATTTCTAAATCTGAAATTCTGGAGCCAGGTTGATTACTAATTAAAGGCTGGATCAAGTGAGCAATTTGAGAAATCACCTGTTCAAGCTGTTCAATTCTGGACTCAACTGAAGGCGTTTTGATGGAGGGTTGATAGTCGCTTGGTAAAGGAATGTTGTGGACTTTGTGACGAAAATAAGCGCTTGCACAATTAAAAACAGCCCGAATTGATTTTTGGTTGAGGATGTTACTAATCTCTGTCGAGTTAAAGAGATCAGACAGAGCAAGATCCACTGACTTTGCTTTGAGAGCTAAAAGTTTTTCTAGTTGCTCAACACTAGGGCGTTCTAATCTGACAATATATTCAGAAGTTCTATCGACCACAGAACCGTCAAAAAATGTCTTGAATTGCTCCCAACGATCGGGGAACAGATTCAGAATAATCAGACTGTTGGGAACATGGGTTAAAATTTCTTTAACAGCAGATCCAAAACTCTCCAAAATAGGATGATTGTGGTTTAATCCCAAACTTTCTAGTTGATCAAAAACAATAATCAAAGGTTCGTCCAGAGTTGATAATCTGCCAAAAACCGTAATTGCCTCTAGCGCAAACTCTTCTTGACTAATATTCGATTTCCAGTTGTCTAGCCCAATCTCTTTGGCTTCCTGATCTTCAAGTTCGTAAGCCGCCAACCATCGCCTCACCAAATCTTTTTTTCTCAAGTCAATATAGCTGCAAAACTTGATAATTCCTTTGAGAATCGTGGACGAATAGCCCGCTGCTGTGTAGTGTTGACCCCACCATTCATTGAGGTGGCGCTCGATATATTGCCAATTCTGTCGATTACGATCGGTGTCCTCCGCTCCTAGTCCGCTGTAAAGATTAAGACTGTTATTTTGAAGCACCGCGAGAATTTCTTGTCCTCTTAAGCTATTCGTTACCCTGGGAAGTGAGCTAAGAATTTTGACAAAACTATTCGCTAGTAAAAGTTCGAGTTGAGTACGATCGCTCCCAACCACTTTCTCAGCAAATGACTCTAGAATTCGAGAATACGTGTGGTGCAAAACATGCTCTGCGTTGTTGGGCTGTCGAATGAACAATAGGCGATTAGTACGCAGCAATTCTTTCGCCATTCGCATGATCAAATGCGTCTTTCCTGACCCAGCTTCACCAATGACGACCGCACCTTTGCTTTGTTGATTAGCGTCAGCTTTAATGTCTCTCAAACTGGACTTAAGAAGCTCAAACTCGGCGTGATAAATCGACTGAAAATCAACGTGATCTTGAAAAGGCGTATCAACACGACTGCTGCTAAAAGGATTTGCGTGATGCAATTGAGGCTGTGTCATTGCCTGCTGATTCTCTAAAATTTTTAAGTAGAGTTGGTGAGTAAATTCTGCGTCGTATCGAGCAGTATGCGCCTGATTTGAATTGAATCGCTTGCCCTTGACTTTGAGGTGTAGATATTTACTCAAATGGTCTAACGAGTAGCTATCTACTTGAAAATGCTGTTTGGCAAGCTCATAAGTACAGGCAACAGTAAAATTCTTCCACGAGACTTTAACTCTGTGAAAGCTATGTCGTAACACTTTAAGATCATGCTCGGCATAGTGGCAAACTACACGCTTTGATAGAGCGATCGTAGCAATGTCCTGAACAATTTGCTTAAGCGGCTTAAGGCTGCCATCGTAACTTTTTACATTTTTGGCCGAGAAATCTTTGTGGTCAGCAGAAAACGCTTCGTAGATCAGTCGTCCTTGACAGTCGAGAATAGCAACTTCGCGAAGTTCTGGGTCACCTTCCGTATCTATGACGATAAAATCCAAACCGCTTTACTCCTCTGCCTGCTACGATTTCAAGAAAGTCTGCCCAGAACGACGATCGCTCACCTTGATTAATTACGCTCTCATCAATCGAAATTCGTTTAAGGGATTGTCAGGCAATTTACATGCGATCGACAACTTCAATTCCCAACAAAAAGAGTCCCAGCTTCAACGTGCGGGCGGTTAGATCACAGAGCATTAAGCGAGAGGTTCTAACAGGTTCTTCGGCTTTAAGAACGGGGCAAAGTTCGTAAAATCGATTGTATTTTTGGCTGAGTTCAAACAGGTATTGACACAATCGATTGGGAAACAAATCTTGACTAACCAAATCGATGATGTCTTCTAGCTGTAATAGATGCTTTGCCAGCGTTAATTCTGCTTCTTCTTTTAAGAGAATATTCGCCTCTGACCCTAAGTTTTGAAAGTCGATCTTTCCTTCTCGACTGATGGACTGAACTCGCGCATAGGCATAGAGCATATAGGGTGCCGTATTGCCTTGGAGCGCCAGCATTTTGTCGAAGCTAAAGATGTAATTACTGGTGCGATTTTGGCTCAGGTCAGCGTATTTAACGGCACTAATTCCGACAATTTGTGAGGTGCGGGCGATGAATTCTTCGGTTTCAGAACGATCGTCTTCCTTCAGTCGAGTTTCAATATCTGTTCTTGATCGTACGATCGCTTCATCCAACAAATCTCGCAGTCGAACTGTATCGCCCGATCGGGTCTTGAGCCGCTTGCCATCTTCACCCTGCACCAATCCAAACGGAACATGCTCAACCTTCACCGTTTCAGGAATCCACCCTGCTCGACGCGCCACTTGAAACACTTGAGCAAAGTGATTGGATTGACCCGCATCCGTAATGTAAATCAAGCGTTGAGCCTGTTCTTTTTGAATGCGTTGCCGAACCGCTGCCAAATCAGTCGTCGCGTAATTGTAGCCACCATCCGACTTTTGAATAATCAAAGGTAACGGGTCACCCTCTCGATTAGAAAAGCCTTCGAGAAAGACACATTTTGCGCCCTGATCTTCGACTAATAAGCCTGCGGTTTCTAAATCTTTGACGACATCAGCTAACAGTGGATTGTAAAAAGATTCGCCTCGCTCCGTTAGACAAATATCCAACAGATCGTAGATTTCTTGAAACTCACGCCGCGACTGTTCACACAGCAAATTCCACGCTCGTAACGTATCTTCTGCACCCGATTGCAACCGCACCACTTCTTGACGAGACGCTTCTTGAAACTGAGGATCTTCGTCAAATCGCTGTTTGGCTTTTTTGTAGAACGCCACCAGATCGCCCAGGTCGATCGCATTCGCCGTCGTCAAGGCAGCCGGAGCCACTTCGCGTAAATAGGTGATCAACATGCCAAACTGAGTGCCCCAATCGCCCACATGGTTGAGCCGCAGCACGTCATGCCCTTGAAATTCCAAAATTCGGGCGATGCAGTCACCGATAATGGTCGATCGCAGATGCCCCACATGCATTTCTTTGGCAATATTGGGACTCGAAAAGTCCACCACAATCCGCTTGGGCGACGAAACGGGAGCAATGCTAAGACGATCTCTTCGAGTTACCCGCAAGGGGTCGTCGCTTTGCATCGCATTCAACCGCGCCTCTAAATAGTCAGGCTTGAGGGTTAGATTGATGAACCCCGGCCCGGCGACACTAGGCGCTTGACAAAACTCCGACACATCCAAAGCTTGAATTAATTCTTCTGCGATCGCTCGTGGAGCCTTGCCCAACCGTTTGGACAGCGACATCGGTGCATTGGACTGATAATCACCAAACTTAGGATTGCTCGACGGCACCAAAAGCGGATCGACTCCCGCTAACGTTTCTCCAAACGCTGAAACCAATGCCTGCTCAAAGCGATGTTTTAACTGTGAAATCGTAGCGTCCATACTTTTCAAAAGCCTGCAAACAGAAATAGCGGCCATCCACTCTAGAATAGCGACCTGACTTTCTATCATTCAGTATGGGCGATCGTTTGGGCAAGAAAATTGATTGCAGAAAATTTTTCAAGACCCAAAAACTGGAATGAGCGATCGTCTCTCTGAATAAATGATTTAGAAGCTGATCCCAAAATCTGGGAACGCTAAACTCAAACTTTTCCGCTTCTCAATCCAATATTCTTAATCTAGTCGTCTCAATCCAGATCAGTGGGTGCATTATGTCACTAACCCTTAAGATTCTCGCCTCAACGATTCTCAAAAGAAAGCCGATTCCCTCTTCAGAACTGCCCGATGATTTTAAGCAGTCGATCGCAGCAGGCAAAGTTTTAGAACTCGATTCCTTTACCATTGAGCGAGATCACGTTCGCTGCTTTTTCTCCAAAGATACCTTCAAAGATACGAATGTTTGGTATGTGTTTGGTAAACATGTAGAAGTTCGTAGAGATGGGGTTCGCGCTTATCCGAGAGCCATTCCGATTACGACAAAGCTCAACATTCCCTACAAATCTCAGCGCGACAATGAGCTAAATCCCAATGGCTCCTGTAACGTGACTTCGCTGGCGATGTGTTTAGAATTTTTGGGTGTCAAACGCAAATCTACGATCGGTCAGTTTGAAGACGAACTCTATGCCTACGCTGAGAAGAAAGGCCTGAGCCGTCATGATCCCCATGATTTGGCGACGATCGTGGAGGACTACGGCTACCGAGATGATTTTAGAGCAGACGGCACGATCACCCAGGTCAAAGAATGGCTCACCGACAACAAACCTGCTGTGATTCACGGCTATTTCACTGATTTTGGTCACATTGTCGTTTTGGCTGGCTTTGACGAAAATGGCTTTTTGGTTCACGATCCGTTTGGAGAATGGTACTCCTGGGGCTACGATCGCAACACTCTCGGCATCGAAGACACCAAAGGAAAATACGTCCACTATTCCTATGAGATGATCAAGCGGCTATGCATTCCCGACGGCAATTTTTGGGTGCATTTCATCTCAAAACCTTGAAGAGTTAGAAACTATCGCTGGAAGTAAAGCCAGTTTCTCTATTCAATTCCTCTATTCAATAAAGGACGATTATATGAAATGATCGTTCTTTTTTGTGCCTTAAATCATCGTCGATCGAGCAGTTGAATCAAGCGGCTGACGTTTTCAGTTTGGGCGGCAACGATCGCGGCTTGCTCTCTAATGGTGACTTGTTGAGCCTCATTCATACGCTCAATTGCTAAGGTTTGTTGGGTAGCAACTTCGAGCAGGTGTTCGGTATTGGTGGTGAGGCGATCGAGGCGATCGTCCAGATTTCTAAATTTTTCGTCCACATCATGAAAGCCTACCGTAATCAATTCTGTGAGCCGTCCGATCTGATCGATCAGAATTTCTAGTTTTTGGCTCTGTCGGCTGGATGCCTGAACAAGTTGAGTTACAAGTACGGGCAGTTGGCTCCACTGCTGCTCAATCGATGGGTTGTTTGGGAAGTCTGTCATCGCTGTTCTTCTCGCTGCATAGAGAATGGTAGCAGGTTAGCCGCTTGATCGATAAAATCCCGCTGTGTTGAGAAGTCTCTTATGCGTCGGGTTGGCTTTGTGAAACGTTGAAGCGCATACTCAAATCGAGCCAGGGCGATCGCGTCATCGGGCCACTGCTTGAAATAAAATCCACGCCTGTTTGGGCGATCGCTCTGATCGTTTCCAAACTGACATTTCCCGATGCTTCGATTTTGATGCGATCGTTGTAATGGCGAATCTTTTGCACTGCATCCTTCATCAACTCAAGCGGCATGTTGTCCAGCATGATAATGTCGGCTCGATGGTGTAGCGCCTCTTCAACCTGAGACAGCGATTCAGTTTCGACTTCGATCGTCAACGGGTAGGGAATGTGAGACCGAACTTTGGCGATCGCAGATCCAATACCCCCAGCAGCAACAATGTGATTGTCTTTGATCATCGCTGCATCGTCTAATCCCATTCGATGGTTGACGGCTCCGCCGACCTGAGAGGCATACTTTTCGAGCAGACGCAGCCCTGGCGTTGTTTTGCGAGTATCGACAAATTGAGTCGGCAAATCGGCGATTTTTTCGACATACTTTCGGGTCATCGTTGCAATGCCACTCAGCCGCATCACTAAATTAAGCGCCACCCGTTCGCCCGTCAGCAGCGCATCAAACGATCCTTGAAGGTTGGCGATCGCTTCACCCTTTTGACAAGTCTCTCCTTCTGCAATCAAGGGTTGAAACCTGACGGCCGCATCCAAGTGATGAAACACTCTGGCGGCGATCGGCAATCCGGCGATGATGCCTGTTTCTTTGGCGATCCAGACGGCGTGATTTTGCTGAGTCCCCGATGGAAAGAGGCTCTGCGTGGTGCGATCGCCGCGCCCAATATCTTCGAGCAGCCAGCTTTGGAGGAGTGGGTCGATCGCCAAAAACGGTGGCAGTGTAGCCATTGAAATATCTGCGTGTAGAGTCTTCGTCATTATAAACAGCGATCGCGTTTGAATTTCTTAATATCTGAACGTCTGTTCATACGTTATGATGAATTCACAAACCAAAGGAGACGATTATGACGACTGTTACCCAAATGAAATGTGCTTGCGAACCCTGCCTGTGTGTGGTGTCTACAGAAGGTGGCGCAGTTGAAAAAGATGGCAAACTCTATTGCAGCGAAGTCTGTGCTGATGGCCATCCTCAAGGACATGGCGACTGTGGACACAAAGGCTGTACTTGCTAATTGGTTTTGAGCTGATTAATGGTGGGGCCGTACTTTTCGATGCGACAGCTAGAAGAGGCTGCCCCTATTTTTAATGGATATATTTTTAATGAAAGGTTGCGATCGGATTTGCAGTAGGTTATTGAGATCTAAGGATCGTGAATTAAACAACCTGTAATTCTCGCGGTTTCGCGTCGTTTAATTCGGCTTCTGCCCCCTAAATCCCCCAAATTTGGGGGACTTTGAACCGCGAAACTGCCTTAAATTCTAGAATGTCTGCTTTCTCAAAGTCCCCCAGAATGGGGGATTTAGGGGGCGAAGCAACTAGGCAATCATCGATCTTATTTAATTCACGATCCTAAGCGCGATCGCTACAAATATTTGAGCGAATCAGCCTCAATCTAGATACTTTGCCGAAAGACTCTGACGGCTTCTCCGTTGTCTGTTTGAGCTATCAAAACACATCTTGTGAGCAGGTCGATGTTGAGCGTTTCCAGTCCTGGCAATTCACTGCAATAGATCTGCTCATAGCCATCTTCTCGCAGGTGATGCAATGTAAATAATCCATCTTGCCAAAACCAGACTTCAGAGACTCCTAATGTTCTATATCGCGCCAGTTTGCTCTCGCCGCCGCTTGTAAAAACAACTTCAATTGATAAGTCAGCGATCGGTTTTAATTCGCCAATGCAATAAGACTCATCTGCTTGTGCAGACGCTTCGGTTGCTTTCTCTTGCGTCATAGAGCCAGTTGGCTTAAAGTTGATGCCTTTTTCGTAGAAGAACGTTTCGATCAGGTAGCCAATTAGACTTTTAAAAAATTCGTGATCTTGTCCAGGCATCAGAAGTTCGATCGTTCCCTTGTAGTAGGTCAGTTTGATGCCGGGGGAATCGGTCAAGCCCTGCTGAATCAGCTTAAAACTCTCCCAGGTGCCAGGAAAGGTCATCACTGTATCGTGGGTTTTGTCGAGTAATTGCGTCATACGATCGCACTGCTGGCTATGAATGATTTTAACTCGCAGATGATGTGAGCGATCGCTTCAGATCTTCGTTGGGTCGATTGTAGCTTGACTCATACAGCGCATTCTCCTGGATCATTTTTGAGAAGTGTCAGAAGGTCTTGAGCGGCAGCATAGCTTTCGTAGGGCGACCAAATCTCGATAATGGGCAGTGTGTTATTGATTTCTGGTTCTTGAGATTCTAGAAGCTCTACGAAGTTACTAACTTGCTGCTGTTGAGGGGCTGGGAGTTTGCGCCATTTTTCGATGAGTTGCTGTTCAGAAAGCATAGGTTCTCCGATCGCTTCAGCAACCATTATAAAAGGCAGGATCAGGAAAGCGATCGCTCCTCCTCATCCTCTCAGTTTCATCTCGGTTCGCGGCGATATTTTTTGAGTTCTGGGATGCCTTGTAGGGGGTTGCGTGCCTGGTAGTCTTTGTGTTGTCCGTAAAACCAGAGGAAGGTGCAGGAGAGGACGATCGCGCCCCACAACAAAGCCACTTGCCACCCAGAGAGAAACTTCAGAAATGCCAGGGTTGAATAACAAACAGTGATAGGCAACCAACAAAAAAATGAAAACGCCAACGCTGCAAAAGATCTGCGAGAATCCGGTTTATCTCTATACCAGGCAATAAGACCAAAAATGGCAGCAGGAATAGCAACAGAACCAGCAACAGGAAGATTACTAAAAACACCAACAGAAACAATGATTATAATAGCACCGATAAAACCAGCAGTGATATTCAAAGTAATGGTAATAATGCCAGCAACAGTAATAGCAGCAGTTTTACGGTTTGTTATGGTTTCAAACAAAATCTCGATTCCAGCCCACACTAAACGCTGTGCATACAATCGACGTAGTTCGACCAGAAATGTAACCACGCCGAACAGTCCGAAATTCATGAAGAGATCGGGGGCAAAACGGTCTTCAATGCCTTGTTGTAGAAAAACCCAGAAACAAACAATCACCAGACTATTCAAGCCAAACAGCCAAGATGTCCAAGCTTGCGGCGACTGAAATGGCAAGTAAAACATTTGGATGAGTGCTACAGCAGATAGTAAGAAAGCACATCCTAGAATGACGCGATAATGCCAGCCTGTTTTGAATCGATACGTCATTCGCCGGAAGAGTCGTGACCAATCGCCTTTGTCTGGTTTTCGTCCGTTGATTAATCGATTCAGTAAATCAAGCTGTAGCTTTGGTGGAAGTCCAGAGAGCAAAAACGCCCATCTGAAAAGAGATTGTTGAACGCCTAATAAGTTATTAACTTCTTGTCTAATAAGATGTTCGATGTCGGGTGTGATGGTTTGTTGTTCGAGTAAGGCTTCTGCTTGAGAACTTAACTTTTTGGGTAAATCAACCTGTTGGCGAAGCGCGATCGCGCACACCGTTACCAAACGCGGATCAAGCTTCAAGGGAGTTAGGGCTGTCTCGATCGGTGCCTCCTGCAACAAATAGGCGATGCGATTGGCGACGATCGACAAGGCAGATCTCAACACAAGTGGAGATGAGAAAACGTCACCAGCCGAAACGTTAGTTGTAGAGTCATAAGTCGAACCAAAAAATGGCTCCCAAACCCAATCCAGTAGGAATTTATTATCGAGCTGCGATCGTTCAAGCTGACATTCTCGAAACGCTGCTTCTATTTCTGGTTGAGAAATCAATGTTGCCAAGTGCCAGGCAGTTCGCCCCGACATTTCTGCATTTGAATGCCACAAAAACGGCACCAACCCCTGAGCCGCTCCCGGAGTCCCAATTCTCGCCAAATCATTCAGTGCATTCTGGTTGCCCGACTCCGCCAACTTTTTGAGCGCTGGAACTGCCAAATCTCCCATCCGAATCAACGGTTGCCGCACATCTGAGGAGTAGCGATCGGCGAGAACCTGAGCCGCTTTGGGCAAATTGCTTAACGACAACGCCTGAGCCGCCGCGATTCTTTGACTGCTCCCTCCACTTCTCAAACTCGCTTCCAAAAACTGAAAAACCGCCTCGCCTCTCGATCGCGTATTCGCCGCCACCGCCGCAAACGCCTGCACGATCGCTTCCCCTTCCGTCACCTCTCCCAATCGACTTTTGAACGCCTCAATAATTTGATCTGCCAACGCTTGATCGACCTGTTGAGCGTCTGCCAAACACTCAAACGCAGCGATCGCATCCCTCTGATAAATCCGCTCAATCAGCGAAGTGCTGTCTCCCACCAATCCACACCAGAGTTTGATCGGCTCCCGCCACGCGATCGCATCTGTCTTAAATCGAGCCACCAGATCATCCGCCCGATCGCGAAACTGATCTGCCACAAAAAACTCCTGCAACGTCAAATGAGCAAACTGATAGCGATCGCCTCCATCAATTTCCATGAGCAATCCACTGCGCTCGATCACTTCCTTCAACAATGGCTGAGTATCTTTGACCTCCAGATTCAGACTCGGCAACACCCGCGCAACTTGAGCAAACACAGACTGAAAATTGAGACTGCGACGACCCCTAGCGGGTAACTCGAAGAGATCGCTCCCTTGTTGTTCTTGCAGACAAGCCGCCAAATGACGCAGCACCAGCCGTTTCTCTCGCATCTTGTAAACGTTCGGAGTCTGACGCGCCTGATCCCACGACTCTAATAAAATGTCCGTTGATTTTTGGTAAAACTCCGATCGCGAATGCGGCAACACAAACGGCGTATCGCAATACAAATAAGGGGGCGCGATCAACGTTGCATTTCACGACTAATTTAGGACTGCTATAGCCTGACCCAGAATCTTGTTTTAAAGTCTCCCAGAATTGGGCGGTTGGGGGCAAAAGATCTAAACATCGAAGCGAAAAAACTTCATCAAGTTGACGTAACCTTCAACTAAAGCTTTCTGAAATCACGAACTACTGTGCGATCGCACCCGATTGACTGACAAAACCTTCTGCGTGGCGATCTGCTTCGCAAGCTCCTTGGGAAATAAACCAACAGATGTCAAATAGGTTCTGTAGACCACAAGTTTGACGAGTCGTCTTTTGACAAGGGCTATCACACTATGGGAATAAGCTTTTGTTGCACAAAAGTTAATGCTGTCAATTGTATTTGCTGCTTCCTTCGTGTGAGTTAAGTTAATTAGTACAAACCAATGAAATCAAAGTTGATGTTGATGTTGATGGGTGCAGTTTTTGCTACCTGTGGATTTGGGCCTGCTGTGAGTGCCAATCCGATCGCACCCAAAATCAATATTTCTCGCTTGAGTGAAATCGATCGTCCCGAAACAAAAGCCAGTCTGCTGTTGATAACTCCTGAGTTTCAGTTTAGTCAGTTATCGCTCAAGGCGACCCCCCTGCAAGTGAGTCAAGCCGATTCTGATACGCCTGAAGAAGAACTGGTGGTCGAAGAAAAGCGAAGAACGGGATCGACTCCAGTGTATGTGATTCCAGCCGCCGAAATCCAAAAGCAGGGTGCAGACAGTTTGGCAGAGGTGCTGCGCGGTTTACCAGGATTCGCAATTAACGACGCTGGATTTGGCGCAGATATTCATACCGGAACCTCTTATCGAGGAGCGTCAATTAATCAGTCGATTTTTATGATCAACGGCAGACCCATCGGCAGCAACATCAACACCTATCACGGCGCAACAGACCTTAATGCTATCCCAGTCGGCGCGATCGACCGGATTGAACTGTCTAGCGGCACTAGCGCCACGCTCTACGGCTCAGAAGCGATCGGGGGAGTTGTCAACATTGTCACCAAAGAAGGCTCAAGACAGTCTAAATTTGCTGGAGCTTCACAGTTTGGGTCTTTTGATGAATCTATCTATAAAGGTCAGTTTGGTGGCTCTGTAGGCGAGCTGCGATATGCCTTTGGATATGATCGCGCCAAAGCTGAAAACAACTATCGAGTTCCGGTTGGGGCGGCTAATCGAGGCCCAGATGGTCGATTGTTTAACGCTGACTCAACTAAAGATAACTATTTTGGCAACTTCATTCTTGATTTGAATGCTCGAAATAGCCTGACCTTGGATGCGTCTAAAATTACAAGTCGGCGCGGCCTGCTGTATTTTGGGTTTCCCTTGCAGCGCGATCGTTTGGATCATGATGCGCTAAATGTGGGCTTGACTTTGAGTTCAAAATTAGGGGCTGGAGAAGATTCTAATCTCAGAACGACGCTGGCATTCAATCAAGATTATTTCAGCACCTATGGCCCGGCTCAAGGCAGGTTTTTTCGCAGTGGAAAGCTTGATTCACAAGCAATCAGCGCCAGGGTTGAGCATAACTGGAGAACGTCCACAAACCACACATTACGCTGGGGAGTAGACCTCAAAAACTCCTCATTAGATGGCGAAACGCTAAGTAATATTCCCCGATTTATTCCTCTAAACGAAACTGAAAATCGGGATCAGTTTCACGGAGCATTGTTTGCACTCAACACCTGGCAAGTCACGAAAGGATTTCAAGTCGATGCAGGCTTGCGGCAAAACTTTAATAGTCAGTTTGGCAACTATCTTAATCCGAGTGTGGGCGCTCGTTGGGACGCATCACCTGCGATCGCCTTTCGAGGAAGCTGGGTGTCGGTGCATCGCAATCCTGGGTTGGATCAGTTGTATGTGTTTGACACGGTGCATAACTGGTTACCCAATCCTGATCTCGATCCAGAAACAGGGTCTTCGTGGACAGCGGGGGTTGATGTACGCTTGACGCAAAACGTGACGGGGCAGTTAACTTATTTTGGGAGTCGATTAAACGATCGCTTAGGCATTCAAGCAGGTCGTTGGGCAAATATTGGTCTGGTTAATACCAATGGATTGGAAGCGGCGCTGCGGTGGCAAGTATCTCGTCAGTGGTCAACCTTTCTCAACTACACTTACACCGATGCGAAGATCGAAACAGGTGCCGAAAAGGGCTTCCAGCTTGGGTTAATTCCGTTCTCTGTGGGGCAGATGGGAATTGGCTACGAGTCAAATGGGTGGCAGCTTAATTTGTATGTCAGCTACTACAGTGGGGCGCGTCGAGCCTTTTTCAACAATTTTGGTGATACTAGCACTGATTTCTCCCCTGCCTGGGTCAATCTAGATTTGAGTGCGAGAATTCCTATTACACAAGGGTTGGGGCTGACGATTTTTATTGAGAACTTAGCCGATCGTAGTTATGAGAAAGTCAATCGTATTTATCAACCTGGGCTAACTTATCGAGTCGGGCTACAGTCTACCTTTTAGGTTTAGTGTGCAGGAGAATGGAAGACTCAGGTTTATTGCTATAGCAATCCCAAATCGCTCATGAAATGCAGACTTGATCGTGCCCCCTAAATCCCCCAACTTTGGGAACTTTGAGCCGAGAGACTTCCTAGATTTCAAGACCCATTCCCAAGTTTCAAAGTCCCCCAGAATGGGGGATTTAGGGGGCGAAGCGGACTGGAACGGAGCGACAAAAATCTGTTCATGACTCATTTAGGATTGCTATATTTCAATGTTAGAAAACGTTAGAAAACCAATGTTAGAAAACCTGGTCGGGGTAAGGGAGGTTTTCAGCAGTGATATCACTCACCACATCAAAGACAAGACCGCTCTAACACCAAATCAATTTGTTAATGCTACAGATCCTTCGCCCCCTAAATCCCCCATTCTGGGGGACTTTGAGAACCCGATACTTCTTTGGCTTGAAGTCCCCCACTTGTAGGGGATTTAGGTTGCTCTCCAAGATCTGTAGCACTCAAAGATCAATTTGGCATAACACCCTAAAAAGGAAATGGCACTGACTAAAGGTGAAGTTTGCTTAAGTTAAGGGCTATTCTGCTAAAGTCTTGTTTGGAGATTGCTGAACTAGCTACTTGACGAGAACCGAAATTCCAGATATTCTCTCAAATCAAGGACATCTTTTCGTTGCGGGAAGTTGTCCGATCGCCCAAAAAATCTAGTCTGTCGCCGCCCAAAGTTGCTGAAACAACGAAGGGCAGCTAACCCACGAGACTGATAGCGCAGTCCGGAGGGCTAATGGAGGATTTTATCACTCCTTTGGTCGCTCTAACTTGTTCTGCTTGTCGGGGCGGCTAGTTTTTTGGGTTTCTTCGGAAACCTAATTTGGAGTAATGACAATGGCAGAGCGCCTTTTGAACGCTGGCTTTTGGCTGTGCGATTTCGCTTACGCATTTCTAGAATTGATTCAACGCCGTTTTCTTCCCGATACCATTCCCCGTTTCACGATTACTTCGCTTCGCATTCCGCTTCAGGATCTTTTACCTGATGCTGTCGTTCCTCAATCTGATGAGTTTGAAGTGTTGCGCGTGTTAATCATCGGTTCTTCAGACGGCGTGACCGAAACGATTCAAAATTTGCACGTTCGACGATTTGCGAATGCTACTGAGTGGAGTCCTTTGCTGCCTGCGCCCTCGTTTGGCGAAGTGATGAGTATTCTCACCCGACAGCGACGAAAATTGGCTGAATCGTGAATTCAATTTGATGAAGTCTTTGGTTGCGGTGTTAGCGTCTTCTGCCCCCAACTCCTCATTCTGGAAGACTTTCGGACAAAAATTGCGGTTCAAAGTCCCTCACTCGTGGGGGATTTAGGGGGCTGCCCAGATTGATAACCGTCGCGAAAGATTTCATCGAATTCACGTTAGCTTACTGTCTCAATTGCCAGCATTCTTGCGCGATCGCCCAGTCTTCCCGAGTCTGAATCACCAGCACTCGAATGGTCGAATCTGACGTAGAAATGTCCTGATCTTTGGGAGAATTTGCGTTCTTTTCGGGGTCAATTTTCAGGCCTAAAAACTCAAATCCTTCGCAAGCCGCCGCCCTGATTTCTGGGGAATTCTCGCCCACGCCAGCCGTAAAAATCAGCGCATCTAACCCTTTGAGCGAGGCTGCCATTGCCCCAATTTGAGCGCGAAGCCGATGGATGTAAACGTCAAACGCCAATTTCGCCTGAGCATTGTCTTCTGAAATCGCCGCCAAAATTGGCCGCAAATCCGCAGACACCCCAGACACGCCTTTTAGTCCCGACGATTTGTTTAACATTTCATCCAGTTGATCGGCGCTCAAGCCCTCCTGACGCAATAAGTGAATCAAAATTCCTGGATCAATCGAACCCGATCGACTGCCCATCATCAACCCTTCCAGCGGCGTAAAGCCCATCGTCGTATCAATACTGTGACCATTTTGGATCCCAGCCAACGAACAGCCATTGCCCAAATGACAGGTGATCAGGCGCAATTCTGACAAGTCCCGATTGAGAATCTGAGCGGCACGATCGGCACAATAGCCATGACTAATCCCATGAAACCCATAGCGACGAATGCCCTTTTCAAACCACTGATAAGGAATCGGATAGACCGTCGCAGCGAGGGGCAATTGGGCATGAAACGCAGTGTCAAAAACAGCAACCTGTGGCACTTCACCGAATACCGTTGTGATCGCTTCAATCCCCTCCAAATTAATCGGATTGTGAATCGGAGCAAACATAGAAAGCTCATCGATCGCCGTCTTCACCTCTGACGTAATGCGGACACTCTGCCGATATTTTTCTCCCCCATGTACCACCCGATGTCCGACAACATCAATGTCTGAAGGCTTCTCAATCACTTGAGTTTCACCATTCCACAAGGTATCTAGCATGTGAGTCAGAATGCTCGATCGCTCCGTTGCTTCCAGTTCCTCTTTGAGAATCGCCCCCTGTGTTTTAACCTTAAGTTCTACAACATCTTGCTGATGTGTCCAATCCGCAGTCGCTTCCCAAATCGGTTGCAAAAAGTGATCCGGCAGCGTATCTCCGGCGATCTCATACAAACAACTTTTCTGACTACTCGACCCAGCATTCAACACCAAAATTTTCATCCCTCATTCCTCACTCCTCACTCCTCATTCCTCACTCCTCATCCCTCATCCTTTCTAAGTTCCCTGCAAATTCTGCAACTCAATGCTGAGATGAGTGCGATCGCCCAACCGTTCCAACAGCGGCCCATTCGCATCAAACTTAACCACGCTCACCGAGGCTACAGGTGCCCCAATCCGAACGCGAAATCGACCCAGATCAATCCCCAACAAACTACACAAAATAATCCGAATCGTCGCCTTGTGCGAAACCACGAGAACATTCCCACTGACGCACTGTTGCTGGATTTCGGTAATCACAGTAGACGATCGATTGGCCACCTGAACGGCTGTCTCTCCTGCGGTGGGCGGATTCCAGGCGGGTTCCGTCAGCCATGCTAGATAGTCATCCGTAAACGTTTCTTTTACCGTTTCGACCGTTTCACCTTCCCATTTGCCATACTGAATCTCTTTCAATCCGTCTCGTAACTGCATTTCCATTCCAATCGCATCACAAAGCGGTTTTGCGGTCGCGATCGTGCGCTTCATCGGACTGACAAAAATAGCCTTCCAGGGAAGTGACCGATACGCTTGACCAAAGGCCTCTGCCATCTGCACTCCCTCTGGTGTGAGGTCAGGATCTAATCCGCCACAGTAGCTATTTTCTCGACTAAAAGGGGTTTGCCCGTGACGCAGAAAGTAAATTTTTAGGCTCATTGACTCAGGGTAAGGGATAGTGGTGGGAAGTGAGCGATCGTTGGATTTTGTAACCGTTGATCGCCCATTCCCGCATCTTACACATTTGCTTGTAGACCTGACATTAAGAACCCGATCGCGCCCCTCCTTCTGCTCCTTCTAGAGCGGGTGTTCCTCCTCCATCCGTGTGATCTAGCGATGTTTTTGGCGTTTCACGAGTTTCAGGATTGCGGTAAAATCCCCAATTCCAGTTTTGAACTTCTGGCATGTCTTCGCCATTCTCATTGATGTAATGTTTGTGATCAATGAGCTTGTCTCGAATGATTTGCTTGACGTGTGCGCCAGTGCTTCTGAGTCGAGGCACGCGATCGATCACATCCTGCGCCAGATGAAAGCGATCGAGGTCATTCAGGACGACCATATCAAACGGCGTGGTCGTCGTTCCTTCTTCCTTAAAACCTCGAACGTGAATATTGGAATGATTGGTACGGCGATAAGTCAAGCGATGAATGAGATAGGGATAGCCGTGATAGGCAAAAATAATCGGCTTATCCGTCGTAAAGATCGAGTCAAAATCTTTGTCAGACAAGCCATGCGGATGTTCGATCTTAGGTTGCAGCGTCATCAAATCCACCACATTCACCACTCTAATTTTGAGATCGGGGAAGTGTTGACGTAAGAAATCAACGGCCGCCAATGCTTCTAAAGTCGGCACATCTCCCGCACACGCCATCACAGCATCGGGTTCAGCGTCTCGATCGTTGCTGGCCCATTCCCAGATTCCCACACCCGCCGTACAGTGTTTGATCGCATCCTCCATGTTTAACCACTGCAATTCCGGTTGTTTACCCGCCACAATCACGTTGACGTAGTGCTGACTGCGTAAACAGTGATCCGCGACCGATAATAAAGTGTTTGCATCCGGTGGTAAATAGACGCGAATTGTACTGGCTTTCTTATTCACAACATGATCGATAAAGCCAGGATCTTGGTGTGAAAAACCATTGTGATCTTGTCGCCAAACGTGTGAGGTCAGCAGGTAATTTAGCGATGCGATCGGTCTTCTCCAGGCGATATCTCGACAAGACTCTAACCATTTGGCGTGCTGATTAAACATCGAATCAATAATGTGAATAAACGCCTCATAGCATGAGAAAAATCCATGTCTTCCAGTGAGCAGATAGCCCTCTAGCCAGCCTTGACAGAGGTGTTCGCTGAGAACTTCCATCACGCGCCCATCGGGAGAAATATGATCATCCGTGGGCAAAATTTCTGCTGTCGAAACGCGATTGGTCACTTCTAAAACAGCCCCTAACCGATTCGAGTTATTTTCGTCAGGACTAAACACTCGAAAGTTTTGGCTCTCCAGATTCTCGACCATGACATCGCGGAGAAATTGCCCCAAAATGCGCGTCGATTCGGCTTCTAGTGTGCCAGGTTGCTCCACTTTCACGGCGTACTTTCTAAAGTCGGGCATTTTCAAAGCTTTGAGCAACAGTCCCCCGTTTGCGTGAGGATTTGCGCCCATTCTACGATCGCCCGTCGGTGCCAGTTCTGCCAATTCAGGAATCAGCTTTCCCGTCTGATCAAAGAGTTCTTCTGGACGATAGCTTTTCATCCAGGTTTCCAGCATTTTCAAGTGTTCTGGCTTGCTGGCTAACTCCGCTAAAGGCACTTGGTGAGATCGAAACGTATTCTCAACTTGAACGCCATCAACGACTTTGGGGCCTGTCCAACCTTTGGGCGATCGTAAGATAATCATCGGATACTGAGGACGCTCCGTGAACCCGTGAGTTTTTGCCTCTCGCTGGATGGATTGGATTTCTGCAACGATCGTATCGAGCGTTTCTGCCATCAATTGATGCATCGTTTCTGGATCGTCCCCTTCCACAAAGTAAGGTTTGTATCCATAGCCAGTGAATAAGTGTTCAAGCTCCTGATCGCTTAATCGTGCCAAAACTGTGGGATTCGCAATCTTATAACCGTTGAGATGCAGAATGGGCAACACTGTGCCGTCACGAGCCGGATTGATGAATTTGTTTGAATGCCAGCTTGCCGCCAGCGGCCCCGTTTCTGCTTCGCCATCACCGATCACACAGCAGACTAATAGATCAGGATTGTCAAAAACGGCTCCATAAGCGTGAACTAATGCATACCCCAATTCTCCGCCTTCATGAATCGAGCCTGGGGTTTCGGGTGCCGCATGACTGGGAATCCCACCGGGATAAGAAAACTGGGTAAACAGCCGTTTCATGCCCGCTTCGTCTTGCGAAATGTTGGAATAAAACTCGCTGTAAGTTCCTTCTAAATAAGTGTTGGCGACCATTCCAGGCCCACCATGTCCCGGCCCAGCAATATAGATTGCATTCAAATCGTAGCGTTTGATAATTCGATTGAAATGAACATAGATAAAATTTAAGCCTGGTGTGGTGCCCCAGTGACCGAGCAGACGAGGTTTCACCTGTTCTAATCTAAGTGGCTCTTTGAGCAAAGGATTGTCGCGCAGATAGATTTGTCCAACGGATAAATAATTTGCTGCACGCCAGTATGCGTTCATTTTGTGCAGTTCTTCATCAGTCAAAGCAGGCTTCGTTTGAACTGTGTTAGCAACTGTCATAAGAATAATTGCCCGTGAACTATGGGTGTAGTCTATCTCAACAAACTTGAACACGACCAAAAGGAGGAATAGCCAGTTTTGATGGTTTCCCTGATTTGGGCCGCACTGGCACTATGTTGAAGAATTACGATCGAGAATGCAATTAAATCTTGGTTAAAGTCGGAGAACTCGACGAAATTTTCAGCTACATCAACGCGGAAATAGCTGCTAAAGCCAATGGTCATTCCTAAATCGCTTTATGAAGCTATTCGACAGCGCGCTCAACTTCAGTGCGAATATTGCCACTATCCCGAACTTTTGAGTTCTGCTCCTTACCCATCCTGAAAGGCTAATCAAATCTAAGAAGGATTTTGATTTATCTTGATTGAATTAAATAGCTGCTTATCCAGGTATACATAGCTTTGCGGCGCAACTAATGACGTTGAAACGTGACTCAAGGAAAGAAAGTGATTGAGTTGATAAACTTTACCTACTTCTATGGCAACTCCTTGTCTAATATGGTCATAATAATCTTGAAAAAATTGTTGATCAACGCCTGCAACTTCACTATAAAATCGCCACAATTCCTCCGGACTTGCCACCTGAATTCCTTGAACCTCAAAATATCCAACTATCTTCTTAAGCGGAGTAGTTGCATAAATAACAACATGTGATACTTCAGAGGCAAAACGAGTTTTACGAAATTCTACCTTCTTTTTGCCTTCTAGAATTAATTGTGCAAATTCGGGATGAATAGACATTAAAACTATGTTGCAAGGTGATTCTTTAGCCATTTTGCTGCTTTAAAAGATAAACTAGAGATAGATTGTGGAGCTTTTTTAATAATGCTTTCCTCTAATAGTATTTTTAGTGGGATAGGTTCAATAACCGAGCGAGCGAGTCGAAAGAGAATTACAAGAACATCACCTTTACTGCATAGACTTTCGATTTCGGGATAGTTATAAACAGTTCTTTTTCCAACAGAACGAGCAATCATGTGAGGATCACTAGAGACAATTATACTCTCGACTACCCCATATGTAGTGACCCCTCCATGCTTTCCTGAGCAGTAGAAGAAAATAATGTCTCCAGGAGCAATCTTCCTTGTTTTTGCATGGCAAAGGTAGGCTTTACGGATACCATTTCCAAACGAATGTTCCCCTGGTAAAAGTTCTAATTGTGCCTCTGCTCCTGGAAAAAGCACTTTGTGATATCTGGGGACAATTGGGATTAAAAATGAATTTGTTCCATCAAACTTAACTTGGTTTGGCCCAAATCTAATATTGAAATCTAAAGGTGCTAAAAACTCATAATCTTCGCTTGAAAATTTGAGTAATTTGAGAAGGACAATTTCACCCCTCTTCGAGGTGCATGAGGCCTCAAAGCCAAAACTCTCTAAAAGATTTAGAAGTTCAATTTGCTTTTCAAAAGTTGTGATATAAATTGATGCTTGCTGATTCTGATCTGCGTAATCAAAAACCGCTTTCAGCAGTAGTTCACCAAAACGGTAGCCTCGAAAGTTTTCAGCAATCTTGAAGCTGCACACCTTTAAACTTGGGGTTGGCATCCCCTCATATTCTGGGACATCGTTGGGCTTAATAATACAGATGCCACCAATCCCACCGCCTCCCGTCTCAATTGTCCAAACCGGGCGATGTTGCAGCTTGCATTTTCTAAACCATTCATCGAACTCTGGGTAGTCCAATCGAAAAGAATCAAAAATCGGCTCTTCTAGGTCTAACTCATGAGCATATCGACTGCGGACTGCTGGAGGGGGAATAGGTGTGATTGGGAAGAGTGCCCGAACAATTGAAATCGCTTCATCGGCTGTTGCGACTCGTGTTTCTAATCCTAATTGTGAAGCTTTTTTACTTAGCTTTACATCATTCGTAACTAAGTAATCAACTGCATCTGCATCTACCGCAGACAACAGCGTCAGATCAACTTGATCATGCTTATTAAGGGATTCAACTGTGAAAGCAGCTTGAATTTTTTTCGTTACTGAGGGAGGGCTAGGTAACACTGGGTACTTATCGAGGAGTACCTTTCGCATTTCCCACCGCTTCCTATTTTTGTCTCCGCTCAACTCTTGAATAGATGCATTATGAATGTAATACTGCTGTTTTCCCTCGTTTAACCGTCGTAAGAGTTCAGTGATCAGTGGTGTATCCGTTTCGACATTCTCTAATTCCGTTGGCTCTGCGGGAATAATAATATTAGTATCCAGAAGAAACTTCATGCTCTACACCGCTATGAATTTCAGTAGTGCTAGTAGTGTAAGGCACTAGGACAGAGAATTAGCAGAGATGCCTACGTGTTGTGCCTTCAGCAGAGTTTAAAGCATGATTACTCTCACATCACTTGAATCATGGCTGACTCGAACCAACCGATCGCCCCGATCGAATT
>NZ_JBJPHU010000259.1:0-1985 GCF_052939515.1 Phormidesmis sp. 146-33 | reverse complement strand
TTTCTACTGACACTGACTAGTTAATCGTACTACATCTACTTGAAAAATGCTGTATCAGGTCCACTAACGGCTGATCGCAATGTGCTTTACCGTTTTATTGCCAGTTATCAAAATACGGGCACTTTCCAAGATTTTGTAAACATTGAGCGAACTACTATCGCCCCTTCAATTAAATTTAGATTAAGTGATCAAACTGACCTAGACTTATACTATGACTATATTGGACCCACTGAAGATTCTCGACCTGTTCCAGCTTTCCGACTCAGTGATGGTAGATTACAACCTCGAAACCTTTATGTTGGGTATCCTGGACTCTCTGAACTCGGTGCTACTACAAACAGATTTGGCTATATCCTAAATCACAGATTTAACGATAATTGGCAAATTCGCAATAACATCGCTATATCTCTGAACAACATATACAGGGATAGGCGGTCTTCATTATTTTTGCCACCAGTAGATGATCGTGTTATACCAGGTTTCCGTGCCCCCGATCAGCAATACAGGTATGACAACTATTTTGGGCAAATTGATTTGTTAGGTAAATTTAATACTGGCTCAGTTTTACACCAAATTCTAGCAGGTTTTGATATTAACTACATCCATAGTCCGCTTACAGGATTTCGTAGTTCAACACCTGTACCCGATTTTGATATTCTCAATCCTAATTACAATATTCCATCTCTTGACTTTGTTCCTTGGCGCAAATTTGACTTGAAGACTTTAAGTTATGGAGTTTATCTTCAGGATCAAATGGCTTTAAGCGACAACCTGAAATTGCTAATAGGCGGTCGTTATGACTGGACAACGTATGATTTTCAGATACTAGACTTTGGCACAGCAGGAAATACAGTAGATGAACCAGTAGCGCGAGACAGCGCCTTTAGCCCTCGCATTGGTTTAGTCTATCAACCTAGCAAAGAAATCTCGCTCTACGCTAGCTACAGTCAGTCCTTTAAACCGACTAATGCGTTTAACCCTGGCGATGAGCCTCTCAAGCCTACCAGAGGAATTCAATACGAAGTAGGGGTTAAAACGGACTTTTTAGATGGTAAGCTCTCGGCGACATTAGCTGCATATCAGATCACGCAGTCAAACATCTTGACACCTAATCCTGACCCCGTATTAGCTGCGGAAGGTTTCTCCGTTCAAACCGGAAAAGCAAGAAGTCGAGGAATTGAGCTAGATATTGTTGGTGAAATACTGCCTGGTTGGAAAGTCATCGCTTCCTATGCTCATACCGATGCAAGAGTCACTCAAGATAATAGTATTCCTGTCGGCAACCGATTAGGCAATGTGCCACTAAATCAAGCAAGCCTTTGGACAACTTATGAAATTCAAGAAGGTAGCTTGAAAGGCTTAGGATTTGGCGCAGGACTATTTTATGTTGGTGAGCGACAAGGTGATTCAGCTAACTCGTTTCAATTGCGGGATTATCTACGAACCGATGCAGTCCTCTACTATAACCGAGATAGGTTTAGGGCGGCGATCAATGTTCGGAATCTCTTTGATTTAGATTATAGTGACTTTGCTAACGGTGATAGTTTAATTGAAAGAGGTAGACCATTTACTATCACTGGCTCTATCAGTTTGACTTTCTAACTAATACTATTAGCTAGAATTCAAGGGGTACAGTTAATCTGTAGTAAGTCCTATAGTACTTAAGGCATGGAAAAACTGCACCTGGTTGGCTGTATCCAGCAAATTCATGGTTGATAATCACAAGAGTTTGGTGATGAAAAATCTGAAATATCAATTCGCAAAGCCATTTTTTCTAATGGTTTTTTCTTTCTTTCTAATTACAGCTTGCTACCAACCTATTACCCAAAAAACCAATGCTTCGTTGACACCTACTTCTGAGTGTCGAATGATTCAGCATGTATTTGGTAAAACCTGTATTCCATTTGTACCACAGCGCATTGTTGCATTAAGGGCCTATCCGAAAACTTGAATTGCCCTGACGACAATACAAGCACAGGATAAGT
>NZ_JBJPHU010000258.1:0-2022 GCF_052939515.1 Phormidesmis sp. 146-33 | reverse complement strand
TCAACTCAAACCCGATCTGATTCTATTGCACAAATATCAACAACGAATCTATCCACAGCTTTCTGCGATCGCGCCTACAGTCGTCATTGATACTGACGGTGGAGTAGACTTCGAGAAAAATGTCCGATACATCGCTCAACTACTTGGAAAAGTCGATCGTGTTGAAGCGGTTCTATCTGAGCACAGAAACAAGGTCAAGCAATTACGACAACAACTAGAGCCAAGATCAAAAACGCAGAAAATATCAGTGATTCAAATTTCTGGCTCAAACATCTATTCGGTTAAGCCAGGTCTCTTTCCTTCCGATCAGATTTTGATAGATGCAGGTTTACAATTTCTTGAGAGCCAAGAGCAGCAACAAGATATGTTTTTACCCGTGAGTCTGGAGGCTTTACTCAATTATGATGCTGATATTTTATTTGTGATAGTAGTCTATGAAAGAGATGCTGAAAATTTAAGTTCGTTGTCATTTTTGAAGCACCGCATCTGGTCAACCTTAAAAGCGGTTCAAAACAAGCAAATCTATGCAGTGCAATGGGCTGGAATCGGAGGAACGATCGGCGCTGATCGTGTTCTGAATGATCTCTATAGATATCTTGTAAAAGACTCCTAAAGCTGATAGCTCTTGCAGGTGCAAGCCGTTCCTGCGGAGTTGCGCTTTGCGCTAATCGCGCTCTGATTGTCGATCGTACTGAGATGAATAACGATCGTTATTCTTGCTAATCCTGTTTTGTTGTCGATCGTGCTATGAGTGTCGATCACATTGGATAAGTAGCGATCGCGCTAGTTGACTCGTTCCAACCGTTCAGCTAACCAAACCTTGACGATCGCTTCACGGTTCACACCCAGTCGCAGTGCTTCTCGATCCAATGCCTCCACCATCCATTGCGGAAACGCGATCGTCACAGACTTTGACTCATGCCCCGGACGACGTGCGTTCCCTAAGTCCAAAAACTCAGACACGTCTTCACCTTGATCAAACCGCTGATCAAATACTGCTGCCTTCATAAAATGCCACCTCCTCTGTCCGTGAACGTCGAACCGATATAATCCGTACTTTTCCCCCTCGATAGGTAATCACAGCAGACCAATGTTTCTCTCCACGTTTACCGATCACCAAAAATCTAACTTCATCTTCCGTTCTAGCAGGAATTTCAATCCGATCCACATCTGCCCACAATTGTTGAGCTTGCACAAAGTCAATCCCATGCTTTTGCTGATTCGCTTGGCTTTTTTGTGAATCAAACTCAAACTCCATCAATACCTCGTAACTGATTTACACGCAATTGTAAATGACAATCGCACAAAATACTTTATAGATAACTTGGAAAATACCTCGTCAATGAGAAGGGAGGGGGGAAAGGGAGTAAGTGAGTGGATGGGTGAGAGAGTGATGGGGAAGATTGGGAGTTAGCGATCGTGCTTTGATCGTACTGGGATGAATCGCGATCGTTAATCGGGTTCTACGATCTCTTCCAACCAAGCCTCTAAATCCGTCAACGTGGTGAAATCGAGTAAGGCTTCGCTGAGGTCTTCTAGGACAGGTAAAGGTAGGGATGAAAGGCGCGATCGTGTTTCTTCAGAAAGTTCTTGCCCTAATCGTCGTCTTAACAGACGAGTGACTAAAGCGATCGCTTCTTGTCCGCGCACCTCTTCTCTGCCCTCTTCCTTCGCCTCTCGAATCGCTCGTGGTTCCTGTGTTAAATCTATTCCCAACATTGCTTTGATCTCCGATCGACTTAAATTAGTGAGCTTGTAGACCAAAATCGAGGTCACAATATCTATTATGTCCTGTTTCTGCTCAGGTGTGACTGGCTCCTGATCCGCTCGTACAATCAAATCTCTCGCGGCTTCTGGGGCTTCCGCTTCGTCCACAATTGTCAGCACGATTGCTCCAACCATCACAGGCAAATCTCTGACATCCCCCAACTCATCCAAATACACCCGATGCGCCTGTCCACCATTCAGAAAAGACCGATGCGGATGCAGATCGCTTTGCTCGACACTGCGCGATGGATAGAT
>NZ_JBJPHU010000053.1:0-43852 GCF_052939515.1 Phormidesmis sp. 146-33 | reverse complement strand
TGAGGGATGAGGGATGAGGGATGAGGGATGAGGGATGAGGGATGAGGGATGAAGCAGTGAGTTGTATTCTCGGATGAAGTTACTTAAGCTGTCAACTTGCTTGATTCTTCATCGCTGATTAAGCTATGAATTCGATTAGGTTTTTGGTGACTTTTAAAACGCATTGCTGAATCCAATCTGAATCGTTGATGAAAGTCCGAAAGTCCCCCACAAGTGGTAGGGTTGATTTATTCTAGGGAGAGAAAAGCGAACAGCCGATTCCCTCATTAGTTGCTAAGAACCATCCAAATGAAAGAATCAGGGTTTTGGGTTTCCTTGATTTTCCCTTAATCAGAATGAATCAGCCCTACCCCACAAGTGGGGGGTTGGGGGGCACAAGCTTCAAGCAGCGCAGCGAAAAAACTTGTCGAGCAGCGAAAAAACTTGTCGAACTGATGTCTTCTTAGATTACAAACGCTTTGATAACGCTTTGTCGTCCTAATGCAATTTTGATGCTAAAGGTTTCGCCGATCGTGCCAGTAAACCTTAGTTGAATCATATCAGTATGGCGAGATTGGGCCTGCATCGCTGCACAGTCTTCTGCATCCAATACAATCACTTCTAGTCCAGCGGGTAAGTAGGTTTGACGATCAAGGGGACACACTCTGATCCAGACTTCCATCCATTCAGTGTCAGTAGGAATCACGCCGACTAAAAGCGCGACGAATATTTCTTCTAAGCCAATTCCCAGATTCAGCATCTTACTACGAATTACAGGCGACTCGACTGCTTGAAGCTGACTGGTTCCTCGAAAATTGAGAATAGGCTGTTGTCCAAAACATTCCTCTAGGGTTTGCCAACCTGCTTCGATCGTGCCCTCTAGCCAGCGACTCAAGTGTGTGGGTGCTTCGGGTTCTGACTGCTTTAAACGATCGAGTAACTCATCCAGCGATCGTAGCTGTGCGATCGACACGGTTTCAGTGGTCACCTGAGCAGTAAACCCTAGCAAAACGGCTTCTGTCAAAGCTTGATCAAACTGTACGGCAACATAGCCAATCCGGTCACCCCAAACTTCGGCGGGGATTTGACAAGTCACTTCGTTGGGCAAGACCGATCGACACTCTAATCGACCTACTCCCGTAACCATCAGGTCTGCAACATTCGATAACGCTTGCATCACCGGATTCCAGCTATAACTTTCTGATAGCTCCGTCGCAATCCCAAACCAACTTAAGTAAGCCTGCACTACTTGAACTGCCAAAGTATTCAAATAGACCTGCTTTGCCTTGTGAGGATGCTCTTGACGAAAGCGATCGGCTATTTCACGCGCTCTCAGCGTTATAGGAATCGTCACTGTTGCCTGATCGACTGTAGTAGAAGGATTCATGTTGCAATTAGCTCCGTTATAGGAATGAAGGTGTTGAGATGGATTCGGCTAGTTAACTGACAAAACTTTTTGCTTGATGGCTCAAGCCATAGTTACTAGAACTTTGTAGCTCAACTGATTTTGAAGCCCCCAGAATTGGGGGGTTGGGGAGGCAGAAGCTTGACATCGAAGCGAAAAAACTTCATCAAATTCACAGTGGTATAGTATCTAGCTTGCATAATCCGGTCGATAGATCCTCACGTCTCAAGACAAGTAGGCTCTTAACTGAGGCGCAAACTTTGTCAGACATCGTTGATAAAAGCTGCTGAGAGTCGGAATGCTAATGCCTAGTTCTAAAGACAGATCTTGCCAGGAATAGCCCGCAAGTCGTCTCAGTGCGAGAACTTGAAAATTGGCTGCTGGCCTACGATCGATAAACGTAGCGCGAAATTTACCATCTGGGTCTTCTTCCAAACACTGTTGGACTTGTTGGGACGGCAAAGGTACTAATTGGGGATTGACTTCGCTGGGGTTGCTGTGGTCGAGATCTTCCAAGGTCAAACAAATGACCCGACGCGGATCAATTCCTTTGGGTAAAGTTGGCAAAATGTCTCGGCTGGCTTCGATAAAAAACTGGCGATCGAGCAAAAAATTCACCCATTGCAGCACTTCTCCCCGGTGGGGTTGGTAAGCATCAATCTTTTCGCACAAATGGACAAACAATCGCTGTACCGCTTCGGCATAGATTTCGTCGTAGAATCCTTGAAACTGCGATCGACGGGGACGTACTAGCTTTTTTGACTGCTGGAGCGCCCGAATTAACTGAGATAGTGCGCGCTGACGGAGGCGACTTTTGGGCGGATGGTGTTGAGCGGCGATCGCCATCTGCTTTAACTGTTGGTCAAGCAAGGATGGGTCAAGCAATTGACTCGATGATGTCTGTGTTCCAGTCATATCGGCAAGATGCGTGCAGGGGCTTGAGGCGATCGAGCTTCCTCGTTTGTGAGGAATTCTGTCACCCTACATCACTCTTAGAAATTTTAGGCAGTTTTTATGCAAGATCGATAATTTTTTTCTAAATTCACGCGAGACCGATGAGAGTGACTCGCTTCGTTTCAATCGGCTTCAGCCCCCTAAATCCCCCACAAGTGAGGGACTTTGAACGAGAAATATTGTCTCAAAGTCCCCCAAAATTGGGGGGTTGGGGGGCAGAAGTGCTGAATAACGAAGCGAGAAAATTCCATCGAATTCACGTTAAATTCACGCGAGATCGATGAAGTCTTTCGCTACTATCCATCCGAAAACGCCCCCCAAATCGCCGACGAGTGAGGGACTTTGAATCAAAACGCTTGTCTAAAAGTCCTTCAAAATTGGCAGACTGGCAGGCAAAAGCTCTAAGCAACGAGGCCAGAAAACTCTACTGAATTCACGTCTACTCAATCAAATCTTGAAAGTCCCCCCAGAATTGAGGAATTTAGGGGGCGAGGGTCGGTAGCAAGTAACCGCTTGTGCCCACAACGTGGGGCAAGTCGGCGGTAACCCCCCAGATCTGCTCTGACTATTACCCACAAGTTCGGCTTTCACTAGACGGGAGCAGGGCATGAATACGAGCAGAAAAGTTAGCCTCAGTAGATCGATAAGTTTAGATCGTCAGCGGTAAGAAAATGGTTCGACGCACTGGAAAGCGCTGCTCAACGGCCTGCACCAAGAACTCCAGCATCGTTTTGAGCGGGAAGCGGTCGCGATAGACTCGTCGCACACCGGAGCCGCGATGACTGACAAAACACCACAGCAAATAGATCCATAAATTGACGATGACTCGCTTATTTCGAGCAATCACATAGACGGTGGCATAGGCAAAGAAAGAAGTCGTGCCCGATTTGGCGTGAGAACGGTAGATATAGGGCAACTCTGTCGCGGTGGGGGTGCCATAGTACGGAATCCAGATGCAGGTCGATTGCCAATCGCTGCTTGCCCCCGCGAATCCGAGATGGGACTCGGCTTTGCAACGCTTGATTCAGTTGCGCTTCCAACGCTTCCATATCGTTGAGTTTGTCGAGATGATAGCGAATCGTATTGCCCGTGGGAACACCTGTTAACTGTTGGGTTGTATGCTCAATGCTGTCTTGTTTACTAGAACTCGATTTCAAGAATTTTACTGAATGGAGGCTAAGGGGATCGACTCTATGCAGCTTCCTAAAGAATTGGTATTAGACAGTATTCTCTGTACTTACGGTGTCGCGATCGCTTCATCTGCCACCGTCTCTAGCTCGATCGCTTTCAACAATTCCGCCCAGGTAGAATCTCTCGGATTGGTACGACGCAGTTCAGCCGCAGTCGCCAAAGCATCAAACCAAAAACCATTGGTCGCATACAGCCTGACTTGTTGTTGGAGCGTTGCCGTTTTGAGTTTCTGAGTCACATCAGACGGAAGCGTTTCGCGTTGAATCCAACCATCGACAAAGGAATCTGGTGGCGAAACCGATCGGCAGTACAGCTTAAAAAACCAGTGGTAGCGCTTGCTAGCTTGTAGCGGAGCCACCGTTGCGGGTAGTTTCAAACTCAAGACCCCTGCGGTTTTGGGCAGCGCTACATTTGATTGGTAAATCGAGTTGCCGTTTTGATCTTGCAAAACAAACGTTGCAGTTGATAAGGAACGGTATGGCACATAAAACCAAAACGTGGGATGTTCTGCCGCAGTTTTGCCAAACACCATTCTCAAACTCGCCGTCTTCTGGATTGGCACCAAAGCTATTAGCGGTTTAGATTCCTTAGAGGACTCCTCGACTCCACAGCCTCGGCTCCCTGCATCCGATCGCCGTCCGGGAACTCCTGTACTAGGGGGCGGATCAGCATTAAAGATAATCGAATCCTTGAGAACGGATGGCACCGACTGCGCCTGCCCCTGATGACCAGAGGAGGCAACTAGGAATGCGATCGCGAATAGAGTTGCTTGTTTGAGTCGAGTCATGGTTTTGTTGATGTATTAATGTGATTTCTGTGATTTCGGTCTTGAGTTGCGACAATAAGGACACCGCTGCCAATCATGAACACAAACACAGTCGGAACGAGCGGCACCCACTGGCCTTGTGTCAGCCCATAAAAACAGAGAACGCCCAAAACTCCCAGTGCCGTGACTTCTAGCCCAATCAGCCAGCGAACTGAGCGACATCGCCAGACCAAAACGCTACCCAGGACAGCCCAAGTCCAGACCCAAAGAATTTCTACTCGCCAGCCCCAACCCTCGATCGGTGCGCGTCCGTTCTCAACCGCACTAATCAACTGGCTCACCATCTGCGCCTGAATAAACACGCCCGGTATTCTCTCACCCTCTGGTGTTGTTAGATAGTCTTTGCTGCTCGGTGCAGTGACCCCAATTAAAACAATGCGATCGCTCACATCTTCTCGCTTTAGTCGCCCTGCCAAGACCTCTTTGAGCGTGACAGTAGGAGCCGGACTGCGGGAGGATTGAGAAAACCGATAGTTTAGTAGAATCTGATAGCCTGCGGTGTCTGCTTGTTGATAACCTCCGGTGTGCTTATGTAATCGCCGAAAAACCTGGTTGCCCAATTGCAAATCTCTCTGGGATGTATAGCGAGGAACAATCCCCTCAGCTTTGAGGTACTGAAATGCTAATCGAGTACTCAGCGCATAGGGGGTACTACAAGCGGCTCCTGGAATCCGATCCATAAATAGCAGATGGCGACGAAGTACAGTATCTGCATCGGTGATGACATCGCTAAACCCCTGACGATCGCTCGGTAGATTGGGCATCGGAGCAATTTCGGGGTAGTTCGCTTCTGGATCGGCAACTTTGCAAATCGCGAAAAAATTGGGCTGATTCAGGTTGGCGGCTAGTTGGGTTGATAGTGGATCAAGGGGAAAATCACGATAGACATCCAAGCCGATCGCGCGAGGTTTGAGCAGGGTCAGGGTGTGCAAAAGTTTTGTCAGCGCCAGGTCTGAGAGTGATCCTTTGCGTTGTGCCTGCTCCGGTAGTTTCAAATCATCCTCAGTGATGGCGACAATGAGAATACGCTGGTCGGGCGGTTCTGAGGGGCGCAGTCGCAGAAGTTGATCAAAAGCTTGTAGTTCCCAGGACTGTAATCCTCCCAGGTGGCGAATTCCGAGTACGAAAGCGGTGGCGATCAGGCTCGTGAACACGATCGCTTGCCAGGAATGGTAAACCTTATTGGGATGTACTTGATTAGGATCTACTTGATTAGGATGTACTTGATTGGGATGTACTTTCTGAGTTCCACACCAGTCCTGCCAAGTAGATGGTTCTACGGCTGGATTTTGACACAAGACGGGCAACCATGAGGCACCCGGAAACTCATCTTCTAACCCCTGTAACTGCCGACGAGCCTGCCGCACCGCTAAGTAGAGAGATAAGTGCTGTTTGGCGAATGCTTCTAAAAAATGCTTAAAAAATTCCTGAGCGACTTGATTGGCAACAGGCTCTCGCATCACAATCACTTGAGGAATCTGTAATCTACTCAAGGCAGCCGCTAACCCTAACCCATCACAGGAATTAAAAATTGCCAGCTTTAGGCCATTGCTGACTGCCCCCTCGATCGCAGCCTCAAACTGTTCGATCGTCAGACTGTTGTGCTGCAAATTCTCATTGATATAAATGCGTCCCGTCTGGCTCTCTTTTTGACCTTCTGTCTGGCTGTGCCCTGCAAAAAAGAGCATATCCCACCCTGGTTTAGCCCAAAGCTGCTGGTTAAATTCTTGACGAGACGGATTCACCAAAAACTGAGTTTCTGCATCGTTTAGCGCCTTGAGAAATTGCCCGTCGCGCTCTAAGTTAATGCCCTGACTGTTGCCCAAAACAGCTAACACTCTGGCTTTTTTGCGAGGGGTGGGCGGAGTCGCGTGATGAAACTGATATTGTGAGCAACTCAACGCCATTTCTGCTTGGGGATAGTCTCTAAAGAAATCCCAGCGCTGCCAGGGTAGTCGTCGCAACAGTTCATCATCAGTCTCAATTACAATTCGGGCTTCCTCCAAGGGCGTGAGTTGCGATCGCAATTGTCGCTCGATCGGCAGAAAGGTTTCTGACTGTAGCCAGGTATTTAGGGCATCCTGTAAGCTTTGGCAAAGTTGCTCAAAACTGACCTGAGAGATGTTGGTAATGCCAATTTCATCAATTTCTAGCTCATCGTCAAGGTCATGGCTGGCTCCCGTGATCGAACGTAAGGGGCGGCGATCGCACAGACTTTGATAGAGTAACCGCCAGTCTCGGTATAGGTTTATGACGGCAGGGGCGGCGGGTAAACTGCCTACAAACTGCTCTGGTCGAGAGCGTCCTGCCCACACTTGAGCCGTGACTCTCGGCAAGCCACTATACAAGTCTCCAGCTCCTAGATGGATCACAACCGACTTGGGCATTTGCTAATCTCAGTCAGAGTATAGGTCTTCTCAAGGTCAGATTTGTTGAGCGAAGCAACTTTAGTATGGAGCAAAGCGTGAGTATGGAGCAAAGCATGTCTACAAATGTCCATCAAGGGAGTGTCTGCCCGTTTTTCATGACAAGACTTTATATCAGCCCTCTCAGAATAAGCTCAGATTCAACTCCTCTACTCACCCAGAGCAGTGATTGTTCACATCATAATCTGATTTAAAGCTCAAAGTTTTCCTCAATCGTTTCGCCATCCAGATGAATGACAACACTAAAACGAGTTCCTGGTCTACCTTTGACTGGTTTTAGTTGAATGTAGTTGTCCTGGCTCCTTGAAGTTACTTCTTGCAGTGTTTTACCTGTGGGCGATCGCAAGCTCAATTTGAGATCTGGGATCAAGTATCGAGCTTCTCCTGTGGGATGCAGTTGTACTAACACCCCCAACTTTCCTTCTGCTTCTGAAGTGACATTCACTAGGAGCGCAACGCCTTGTTGTCCAAGCTGTACACCCAGGTTAATTAACTTTCCTCGTTTTGCTCCTGACTCGGTGCTACGGGTCGTTAAGGCAAAATAAGCTTCGGGGTTGATTAATTGGTCGATCGTTTGCCAATTTTGATCAAAAGCATCCTGAAGCCATTGAATCAATTTTGTAGTTGTCTGGGTGAGCGTGACTAAAGATGGGTCTGAGGCTGCCCGAACTGGTAAAGGAATCGCGGCAGGTTGTAAAGAACGACAGTAAAACAGCAAATGATTAGGTTCAGCATCGAGTAACGAAAGGGGTAGCTGGTAGAAATCGCTTTGTACCCGATAGCGCGCGCGGTAGTTCATCAGTTCATCAAAACGCAGAAAGCCTCGCACCATAACCAATGCTTGCTCTTCTGACACCTCATGCACAACATAGAAATGGGCGGCTAGTTCAGGGTGCTCGACCAGAGCTTGAGGAATTTGCACGCTCTCATCTAGCACATGTTCGACGGCAATCAGACAGAATTTGAATCCGTTCACCTCAAGGTAACATGACCGAATCGAGCTATTGGGTGGAGTTTGCGCTAATCGGTTAATCGCGTGTTCGGGTAGTCGATCGCTCAACCATTGCTCAAAACTTAGCAGCGCTAGTGCATTCAAATAGCTTTGCCATTGTTGCTCCTCAGAAGCGGCACTGCCCATCAGTTTTGCTTGTTCAATTTGTTCAGGCTCCAGCCAGATTACCTCCGGCGGCAATTGTCTAGAACTCATCGGGAAGCTAGATAAGTTAGTCATGGGGTTGTTCTCTTTAGTCTCAATGTATTTAGATGAACGCGAAGCTGTTGTGCGTAGACGCTATTGAATGAGCGACTTTTACCCGCTCTCATTTCTTCTACGGCCTCTTGAAAGATTTCCTGATCGGCAACGGCTTCTACTTGCTCTGCCAAAGTTCTCAAGTAGTTCGGTTCGGGAGGGGTGTGGGCAAATCCCTTTTGCTGCGCCTGTTTTAACAAACGATCGAGTACCTGTTGTACCGTCAGCGCCCGCACCTTACTGAGCAAGTCTCCAGGATTTAGAATGCGTCTGGCTTGATCCCAACTGCTCATTCCCAACCTTGGGGCAATCTCTCTGAGAGACAAGCCCTGATCATAGTAGAGTTGCAAGCCGGGAATAAACTGAGCCGCCAGAGGTGCGTACTTTTTGCTGTGTTCTAAAGCGGTGGTGCGATCTCTGACTTCCTGAACAATTCCGTCAATCAGTGCCCGGTTGAGTTGTTGATGAAAAAACGTCAGTAGCTCTTGCTGCTCTAGATCTAACTCGTCCACATCGCTGCTTGGTAGATCTGACCGAATGGTGTCACGCCCAGTTTCAGAATCGTGGACTTCTAGCGGGACGCGATGTGACCAGATATCGTACTGCCTGAGTTGTACTGCCACCCGTTTTAAGGTCTGCATCAACTCACTAGTTGTAAAAATCACTACAGACTGCAACATTGCTATCATTTCTTGCAGTTGCTCAATCGAGGGGTCGGGACACCGCTTAACGCCCGTAGCTTGCTTGCGACGATCGCGCCGATAAACTTGATGAAACACCCCAACTAGAGAACGATCGCGCTCTGATAATCGCTCTAGCTGGTGGGGTCTGGCTCGATTTAATAGCGCCCAATCACTGAGATGCTGAAATCCAAATTCTGCTAAAAACTGTTTGAGTTCTGTGTTCTGTTTGGTGCGTAGAAAGGCCCAATTGTCTAAACTCAAGCTGGACTGACCGTCAGAATTAAACGTCCGCAACACATCAACCGAAAAAAACTGATACGCCGTCGGCTGGGGAGGTTCGTCGCCCATTACCAGTAATTGAGCTTTGCGATCGCGATCCAGAATCACGAATGTTTTTCCATCATCATTCAACACAAAGGGCAGTAAGTCGCGGTATGTGAACGATTTCTCGCTGCCAAATAGACGGTCGATCGTGTGGCAAGCTTTGAGAATTGAGGCAGACACATAACATCTGAGACAAAGCCCAGCTTGAGCCTGAGTCTTGGTCGTCTCAGTGGCGTTGGGATAAAAATAGGACAGTAAAGCAGATTGAATGCCTCCATCTTGAGAACTAGAGAGATTTTGGACAAACTCTTGTGCTGAGGGAATCAAACAGTTTTTATACCCCAACTTTTCACTAGCAGGACTAACACACCAAATGCTTTCGTATCTCGATGAAGCAGTCATAGAGTTTACGCCCCCTAAGAATTCCGAAAGTTTTTGCCTGTCCACGTTGGTCAATAGATGCCAACCCGATCAACTGATGCAGATCTAGCAGTATTTTAATCTGAATTGACAGAGGACTATTGATAAAACGCTTACAGTAGAAAAAGGCGGCACGAGTAAGTTAACGATCGAGTCCGAAGAGTTTTTGACGGACAATGCTAACAGTCGATACATGAACATTGAGTCATCTCAGCCTTAACCTCCTCAAAAGCAACTGTTGTCTGAACAATAATCCATTCATAGAAAAGTTCTATTAACTTCATGAATCTTTGAAGTGGCTATTTCCGCCTGTCATGTTCACCGCTTAATTGCATCAGTTCACATTGACATCTACTAACTCAATGTAGCGGAGCAAGTCCGATTTGGAATCAACCAATTCAATCATTCAACCATTCAACTCACCAAGAGCCTTCATTATGAGACTTACCTATCGCGGTAATGCTTACAACGTACCTGCCACTATCAAAGCCCTCGTGCAACTAGCTGGCGCTATCAAAACTCAGCGGAGGCCTAAATGTGAGGTGACTCAAACACTCTGAAACCATTCATTTCCACGCAGTACAGCCCAACTCACCAAGCTACTATTGCCCGATCGAAAGCACCAAACTACAGTTCTGCAACGGCGCATTCAACGTCTGAATCGAATCTGGCAGCTAGATTCCAGCAAAAATCTATCTTAATTCACGACGTAACTACTCAGGGTGGAATATTGAGAGAATAAGATTTTGAATAAAGCACTTGGCAGCGCGTCTAGAACCTTGAGAACCTAACCCTAACAATCTACATCGTTCAAGAGACTACGAGAAACTTAGTTAATGGGAACTGCGATCGCGCTTTGTTCTTCTAGTCCCAACTTAAGGAGGCATCTACAATTCAGTCACGAGGTCTGCTCTCTATAGATTGTCTCGCTAGTAAAACGATCGATTGCTGCTTATAGTCCACAAATCCATAGATCGGGGTCAGCGCCTGGGGATTTTTGCTGCTTGTTTCCCAGCGTTTTTGGTAGTTTTGAGGATCTAACTTCAACACTGTAAACTCCCCTACTTGTGGCTTGTCGATCGCGGTTTGTGCAATGTCACAGGGCAATGGCAAAACGGCAATTCCAGCACTCGTCGGAAACTTCTGCGGAAGGTCTAAAAACGCTTGTAGCTCTTTGTCCGCATTGGATAGGGAAGGGTCTACCGTCTGAGCCGCCTTGAGTCGCGCATCCCTGGCAATCTCGGCTTTTGAGCTTGTAGCAATCTCCCCTATCACTAGTTCAGAAACGGGTCTGGAGGCTCGATCGGAGAAGCGTTGATTGTTAGTTGCAGAAGAGGGATCAGCCTTGACTTGGGGACTCACACAACGAGCATCGGTAGTCGGTTGGCTTGAAGATGCGGCGATCGCAGAAGTAGGCGCAAACGTCTCATTAGAAAGAGTTGGAGGCAGCGAAGGAGTTGGCAGGCTCGCAGAGGGCGTGAGCGGCGAAGCCGTCAGAGCGGGGAGCGCTGGAGAAGACTTGGGAAGCAATCCCTTCAAGTTATCCGCCAGGGGTCGTTTCGAGTTAGTCGCGAGGAGTTGCTTTGAGTCACCCGTCAAGGGTTGCCTAATCACCGGAACTGTGGGAACTGGTAAAGGATCAGACAACGAAAGGGACTGCTGGACAAGTAGCTCCGAAGAAGACTGAACTGGAGCCGCAGAGGATTTTTGGGGGGGTGCGTCTTTAGGTTTTTGGCGAGATTTTGCTGGAGTCGATCGTGATTGGGGAATAACTTCGGGTGGAGCAACTTGGGGCAGGGTCTTTTTGGGTTTGGGGGTCTTTTTGACTTCGGGTTGAGTTGTATTTTGTGGAGACTGAGATTTAGAATTGTTGGCTAAACTAGCAATCACAATGCCAGAAATCAGGGTTACTCCTAAAACACTACCGCCCGCTAGATAAAAGGGTAAAAGATTTCTTGAAGTAGAGGCTTCCGCAGTGTCTGGGGTGAAGTAAGCAGGCTGTTCTACATCTTCGTAGTAGTAGCGAAAATAGGTGATTGGCCCCTGCTGTATTGTCTCATAGGGAGCTTTTGTGGTTTCGGACACTGTGTCATCGTTCGTCGGAGTCGTTGTTTCGCTAGAAGATTCTTTTTTGAATGCTGTTTTTTGAGCGATCGTATTCATCACAGGGTCTTGAGGACTAGTGACTTGTTCAAGGCTGCTATCCTGCGGTTCTTTGGACTGATCAAACTCAGTCATCGTGGGCAAGCTCCTGAAATTACTGCGATCTTCTAGTCCAGACGGAGCGATCTTTGTTGGTCTTTGGGTAATTCGAGCGAGGCGGCGATCGTGCCACATGGAGCTAATTGCTCTCTTTGAGATCGAGTTCATATCAGTCCAACGCTTCTCCACCACAGGGATATATTCAACGCTATTTTCACTGACCAGATGAGTCCGATGCTATCCGTTTATTGTTACAGACCTTGTACGGAGAATCAGGAAGATTTATAGAAGGGGAAAGCAATGCTATCTATCCGAGTTTGGTAGCTTGCGAATAAGATTTTTAGTTGTAGCTACTCTCCTGTCTATGGATGAATTTGATTGTCTCAAGATGCTCCATGAAAGTGATATGTGCTGCTAGTCAGCGTGGCTGGTTTTGCAGTATCAAAAATGTATTTCTTCTTACGGTGAATGCTGCCCTAAATCTTGCTAACTTGGCTTAGTCGATCCCCCTGGTAGAATAATAGCTATGACAGTACCAGTCAGTACAATTTCGGAAAAGGCTTTATCGAAATTACACAAAGATGTACAATGCCACTCAATCAATAAAAGTGAGACAAGTTGGTAAATTCACTTTAATCAGGTTTCTTCATCAGGACTAAAGTCACCACCTTATATAAGGAGGAAGTTGACTTGAACAGGGACGCGCCTTAAGTAACCGAGAACACAGTCACGCTGAGAAATAAACAGAGGCGATCGAGATACCTCCATAGATCCTAAAAAACTTCTGGATTAGTATTACAGGCTACTTTAAATAAACTCGATCGCAAGCTTGCACTTAAAACGACTCCTTTAACTGAAGCTCTCCAGCCTATCTGTGAGGACTGTTTACAAGCAGTTTGCGCGGTTTTCAAGTCCTTATTTCTTTTGGTCGTAGGAGTATACAGCTTTTTGACGCTTAACCTCTTAGCCTCTAAGTATAAAGCCGTAAAACTTCGGTACTTTGGCTAATTTATTCTTATTTGTAGAAAAGCTCCGGAATACACGCAGTGGCTCAGTAACTAGTTGTGGGAAGACGACCATGTGCCAGTTTTCCTGCAACTTTGTTTTGATGGCGATATGGTTTGCGATCGAGACAAAGTGCTCGTCATACCCATTATTCAACACTTAGGGATTCTCCAAACGTTCAGTTGGCTCTGGTTGCGATTATGACCTTAGTGACCTGGTTACGGTTACAACGCTGAAACTTTCTAGCCTTAAACTGTCTCATGAAGGATTTACGCCCCATTCGACCTGTTTGCAGAAGCACCCTTGTTGTAAGTCAGCGAGATAGTCTGTGTTGGCACTGGCTGATCGCGATGAGTCAACCTTTGCTCTTGACATTGTTACTAAGTGCAGTTTTGTTTCCTGCCACGATCGCGCATGCTGCCAAGCCGATGCCTCCTTCTCAACCTGCTTCTACCTTGGAGTCGGATGGCTATGTGTTAGGAGCGGGCGATCGGGTTCGAGTTGAGTTCTTTAGTGTGCCGGAGTTTAGCGGAGAATATTTAGTGTTGCCCAATGGCACAATTAACTTTCCTCAAGCTGGGGCGATTGTTGTTCAGGGTAAAACGTTAAGACAGGCATCTGATGAGATTGTGGCGCGGTTTACGCCTTATTTAACACGCCCGATCGTCACCCTCAGTTTGACCGTCTCACGCCCAATTACGGTAGTTCTTGCAGGAGAAATCAACCGTCCTGGCTCTTATACGATCGGCAATGAGACCGTCCCAAATCTGACGCGCACCTTGCAGCTTGCCGAAGGGGTGACTCAAGCAGCAGACTTACGACGGGTACAGGTGCGACGGCGATCGACGACACCTGATCAAGATGAAGTCTTAACCGTGGACTTGTGGCAGCTTTTGCAGGCGGGCAACACTCGTCAAGACCTGCGACTGCGGGATGGTGATAGTGTTTACATTCCCACTGCTACTAACGTCAATTTGGCAGAAGCTCGTCAACTCGCCAATGCTAACTTTGCTACGCGCAGCACTCGTCCACTCAAAATTGCGATTGTTGGTGAGGTCAGCCGTCCTGGCCCCTATACCATTAGTGATGCTGGAGGTGGGGGCAGTCAAGGGGTTAACCAATCTCAAGCAACCAGCGTGACAAAGGCAATTCAGATTGCAGGGGGCATTACTCAATCAGCAGATATTCGTAATATCCAGGTGCGTCGGCTGTCTGCTGGAGGAGTAGAGCAGCGAATCAAAATCGATTTTTGGCAACTGCTGTCGGCGGGGGATGTGCTGCAAGACTTACCTTTACAGGATGGCGACACGATCGAGATTCCCACCGCTACCGCAATGAATGATCAGGAAGTCACTCGAATTGCTGTGGCAAGTTTTTCACCCGATCGCGTTGCGGTCAACATTGTGGGTGAAGTAGAACGTGCCGGAACAGTCACCGTTGCGCCCAACACACCTTTAAATCAAGCACTACTAGCCGCAGGAGGCTTTAACAGTCGCGCTAGAAAACGATCAGTGACGTTAGTTCGCTTAAATCCCAATGGCACCGTGACTAAGCGTGATGTCTCCATCAATTTTGATCAGGGAGTCAACGAGCAAAATAACCCAGCGTTACGCAACAATGACACGATTATTGTTCGCAAATCGCCTTTGGCAGGCGTTACAGAAACGTTGGGTGCAATCACAGCCCCGTTTACAGGCATCTTTAGTTTCTTCCGCTTGTTTGGCTTGTAATACCAATTGGCGTTGCTGAATCAGGGGATGAATTGCCCAAATGCAAAGGGGAACTAACTATTCAAAGTCCCCCATTTAGGGAGATTTAGGGGGCGAAAAGATTAACAACTCCCACGCATTCATCCCTTCAATCAGCAACACCTACCAATTTACTCAAGTCCTTTTGATTCGCTGTTTCGTCTTTCTAAGAAGTTGGACTATTTGTTAAATTTTTGACAACAGTTCTTAGTCATGAGGTCACATTTTGAAGTGAGTTTATGGTTAATGCTTGTTATAAAACAACAGTGAGATGTAGTCTATAAACGAAGTCTTTAAAGGCGTAGATTACCCTGATAATCAGGCTTTGTGGTGCCAGTCTAGTAAACGAATCGACTGCTTTTGTATCGTCTCAGTGGAATTGCTGGTCGTGCTTTTACAGCAGGTTTGCTTAGATCGTGGAAGAATGTTCTAAAAGTATAAAACGCACTTTTGGATTATTAAGTTTACGTAAAAATAAGTAAAAACCGATGTGTCACTTCCCAAACTGGGTGATAATGCTCTGTAAGAATACCACTTAGTTAACGCTCCGAGCAATTACAGATTCACGCAGACCACCGCATCACTAATCGTGAATCTACATACAAGCCGTCTAAACTTTCTAACTTCAATTCAGGGGCAGTCTTAACTCTCAGTTTAATTTTACTTAGTGAGTCTGCGGTGATGAAGATTGCTCTGGTTCATGACTACCTAACCCAACGAGGTGGGGCAGAGCGAGTGTTTGAGCTACTCTGCAAACGATATCCTCAAGCCGATATTTTTACCTCTCTCTATGACCCCGATCGCACGATTGATTTAGGCACTCGATCAGTTAATACAACGCTACTCCAACAGATTCCAGGTGCAGCCCAACACTTCCGCATGTTAGCCCCGCTCTATTACCCAGCATTTCGCGCCCTTGATTTGAGTGACTACGACTTGATTATTAGTAGCAGTACCAGCTTTGCCAAATCAGTACGAAAGCGACCCAGTGCCTACCACATTTGCTTTTGCCACAATGTCACGCGGTTTTTGTGGGATACTCGCACCTATCTGCGGGAGTACTACAACTATCAACGCTTCTATCCGCTATTGCAAAAAATCTTTCACGTAATGCGGGATTTTGACCGCAAGTATGCTCAAGAACCTGACCTCTACATTGCTAACTCCACCATTGTTGCTCAACGGATTCGACAGATTTACGGCAAAGCTGCGATCGTGATTAACTACCCGATCGATACTAACTGCTTCCGATTTTGCGCTCACAAGGCAGACTTCTACCTCGCCTCGGCCCGTCTAATTAGCTACAAGCGTCTTGATGTAATTGTTGAAGCCTTCAACTGGTTAGAGCTACCTTTGCTGATCACGGGGGAAGGGCCCGAACGCGATCGCCTCCAGGCACGCGCTTCCAAAAACATTCAATTCCTCGGTCATGTCAGTGATGCAGAACGCCAAAACTTGATGGCAAATGCCCGCTCTGTTGTAGTAGCTGCGTTAGAAGACTATGGGCTAGTTCCAGTAGAAGCCAATGCCAGCGGTACGCCTGTCGTTGCCTACGGTGCGGGTGGCGTGTTGGATACTCAAATTCCAGGGCAGACGGGCGTATTTTTTAACCGTCAAACTCCCGAATCGCTGCAAACGGCGATCGTCGAAGCCAGAGACATCTCCTGGAACTATCAACAGATTCGAGATCATGTGGTGCGTCATTTTTCGGAGCCTGCTTTTTTTAGTCAAGTCGATCGCGTGATCAATCAGGTCGTGCCTTCTATTTAAGCCGCCTTGCCTCCCCACCTCTTTTTGCGTCCGCCATGAATCCGACTTACCTCACAAAACCAACGGCTGAAACCGATCCGGGCTACGGGCAAATTCTGACTGTCTTATGGCGACGACGCTTTTTGTTTGCCAGCATCTTTACGATCGTGCTAGGAGTTTCAGCCTACTATGCCTCTCGTCAAACAACGAGCTACGCTAGCTCAATGCAGTTGTTAGTGGAGCCTTACTACAAGGGCAAAGCCGAAAAAACAACAGACTTTGCCGATTCTAATGTGGAGATCGACCCAGCTACTCAGATTAGTCTGCTGCAAAGTTCAGCCTTGTTGCAAAAAGCGATGAAATCGCTCCAGACGGACTATCCCGAACTGGATGCGAATAATCCGAGTAGTGTGCTGAGTTTGAAAAGCGGATTAACGATCGGACTGGGCGGAACAGATACCAAAGTCGGATCAGACAAAGGCACCACGAAAATTTTTCAAATTAGCTATACCGATACTGACCCCGCCAAAACACAACGAGTTCTCAAAGCCCTTAAGCAAGTTTATCTCGACTATAACCTCGAACAACAACGCCTACGATTAGGGCGAGGACTGTCTTTTATCAATGAGCAGCTACCCCAGATTCGCGACAAAATGAAGCGATCAGAGACCGCTTTAGAAGATTTTCGACGCGAACAAGAACTAATCGATCCCGAAGGAGAAGCTAAAACGCAGGCTGCACTACTTCAGCAAATCCAACAAGAGAAGCAATCCAGCCTCATCAAAATTCGAGAACTCCGCAGTCGTTACAGCACCTTACAGCAACAACTAGCGCTGGCTCCTCAAGAAGCAACCCTCTCAGCCCGGTTAAGTCAATCGTCTCGCTATCAAAATCTGCTTGTTGAGGTGCAGAAGAATGACTTAGCCCTCGTGCAGCAACGTCTGAGATTTAAGGACACTACGCCCTTTGTCCAACAGCTTGTGGATCAGCGTCAGCGGCTCTTGGGATTGTTGCGCGAGGAGGCAGGACGAATCCTAGGCACCGATTTGGTCAGCCGCACTGATGAAAGCCTCTTGACCAAAGGACAACTCAATACTCTGGACTTAGGTCTAGTAGGTCAACTCGCCACCGCCCAGGTAGAACTTCAGGCCGCTGTTGCCCGCTATAGCAGCCTACTTAGTACAGAACAGCAAGTACGAGAAGCCCTAAAGCGATTTCCTAAGCTGCTCGCTGCCTACGGACGACTACAGCCAGAAGTTGAACTCAATCGTGAAACCTTGCGGGAACTGCTCAAAGCTCGTCAAGAACTTGGCTTAGAAATTGCGCGCGGAGGCTTTGACTGGCAAGTTGTCGAAGAACCTCAACTCGGCTTCCCGTCGGGGTCTAATCTCTCTAGAAACGTATTAGTGGGAGTCGTAGCAGGATTGTTTTTGGGTGGGATTGCAGCCTTTGCTCGTGATGCTGCTGACAGTGCTGTGCGAAGTTCGGATGAGCTAGAAAAGCAGTCTCCTGTGCCGCTGTTGGGTGTGATTCCTGAATTAGCGGCCCAGGAGGGTCTCAATCCTACGATGCTGAGTCTGCCTTTTCGCAAGACTAGAGAGTTACCGCCTTCGCTCAATCAGATTCTTCAAGAGCGATCGATGCGAGAATCACTGGATTTGCTCTATCAAAACATTCAGCTTTTGACGAAGGGTCAGCCATTAAACTCTTTGGTCGTCACGTCTGCGCTCGCGGGAGAAGGCAAATCAACGCTGATTATGGGGTTAGCAATTAGTGCAGCGCGACTTCACCAACGGGTGTTGTTGATTGATGCAGACTTACGTCGTCCCAGTTTGCACCAGATTCTAAATCTCCCCAACGATCAGGGACTCTCTACCCTCCTTACTAGCAATGCTCCACTGCCCCAAGACATTGATACTCAGCAGAATTCTAGTTTACGCGGCAACATTGCTGTGCTGACCTCTGGCCCCATTCCGAGTGATCCCGCAAAACTACTCAGTTCTCGACGGATGCGGGAAGTGGTGGCAAAGTTTGAGCAATCCTATGATCTAGTCCTGCTCGACGTGCCGCCTGTGTTGGGGATGGTCGATACCATACTGGCGGCTTCCTGCTGTGGAGGAGTGATTTTGGTGGGACGCATGGGACGAGTGACGCGCGATGAGGTGACTCAAGCGATCGCTGCTCTCAGTTCGTTAAATCTCGTTGGAGTGGTTGCCAATGGCTCTACTCAGGTTGCCACGATAGATACCCTTTATCAAGCTCAAGCTTCTTAGATCATGAATCCATCCCTCTCTATTCTGGACTACTGCCCGCTACCCACTGCCACTGAGTTTATTCCAACCACTCACTACGACCTTCGGTGGCGACGAAAGCAACTAATTGTTGAGTATGCGTCTCAAAATCGTGGAATGGTTTTTCCGCCGATTCGCGATTCGCAGTCCTTGGCTGACTGCTTGCAGCGATCGCCCATCAAACTGGTGAAGCTGGATGTCAAACTAGGTGAAGCCCGATTGCGACTCTGGGCACAGGCTTGTCAGCAGGCAGGCAAACTTACTTATTTACGCATTCCAGTAACCCGACAACTTCCGCGCTGGCAAAATTCTATTGGCTGGTGGGTGAAGCGATCGCTCGATGTCTTTACAGCAGCCTTGTTGCTTGTGTTGTTGAGTCCTTTGATGATTGGCATTGTGGTCGCGATCGTCCTTACTTCGCCAGGCCCTCTGTTTTTTCGTCAATGGCGAGTCGGAGAACGTGGTCGGCTGTTTCAGATCATCAAGTTTCGCTCAATGGTTGTTAATGCAGAAGCCTTGCACCATCAAGTCATGACGGATCAACCAGGGCTACATAAGCGCAAAGATGATCCCCGCATTACGCCACTCGGCTATTGGCTGCGTCGCTATAGTCTGGATGAATTGCCGCAATTGTTGAATGTGTTGCGTGGGGAGATGAGCCTAGTGGGCCCGCGTCCGTGGGCGTTGTATGACGCTGTGCGAATTGAACCTGCACTACAACATCGACTGAATGCACTACCAGGAATCACGGGGGCATGGCAGGTAGAGGGGCGATCGCACCAGTTGGATTTGGATGCGGTGAATCGACGGGATCTTCAGTATTTGGCGGATTGGTCACTGTGGCAAGACTTTAAGTTTTTGCTGCTGACAATTCCCAAAGTACTTTCGGGGTTTGGCGCTTACTAACTTCAGAAACGACGATCGACAACTCAATCGTTTTAGAATTCTTTCGGAGTGGACTTTGACGGTCTTTAAGATCTCAGTCCCTCCAACGTAGCCTTCCGTTAAAGCTTGTTTGCTAGTTAGGAAGGTGGAATGGTAGGGACAGTGTGACTAAATTTAGACATCTTTGCTGAGGATCTCCAGAGTAATTCCAGAATTTGGGGCTTATTAGCTCCTTTTGAAAAGATTCTAACTAAGTGCATAGAAGTTAATTGGGAGCTTATAGATAAGGCATGATTCTAATCCGCTCGCCTCTTTACAAACTGCTGAGGACAACCCGGTTTTGGCAAGACCACTATCTGATTTTGCGAGAGTTTAAGTATTTCCCTCGTGTGGCTATTCTAGCGATCGTCTTCTCTTTGCTGGCAGCCGCGTTGGAAGGTGTTGGAATTGGGTTGCTGATGTCTTTTTTGCAAAGTCTGACCACACCGGATGCTGCTGCTTTTCAAACTGGGATTGAGTGGTTGGATCAGTGGGTTTTGGGCAGTCAGGCATCGGCGACGAATCGGCTCTATCGTCTGTCTGGGATTATTCTATTGACGACTTGGCTACGATCGACGCTCGGCTATCTATCCTCTATCTACACTGAAACTACTCAGTTCTTGCTGATGGATCGGCTGCGAAAACAGATCTTCGAGCAGCTTCAGGCAGTCCAACTCAAGTTTTTTGTTACCACTCGTTCTGGTGAACTGGTCAATACGATTACTACCGAGATTGAGCGGTTTAAAACCGTTTTTAGCGGGACTGCGTTTCTAATTACTCGATTGTTAACCTCGACGGTTTATTTTACAGCGCTATTTCTAATTTCTTGGCAAGTCACGATCGCTGCACTCCTCCTCTTTACCCTACTGATAGTCGGAATCTCTACTTTGAATGCGCGAGTGCGAGAAGCAGGTTATGCGGTTTCCATTGCCAGCGAGAACTTTACGTCAAGAGCGATCGAATTTATCAATGGGATTCGCACAGTCCATGCTTTTGCAGCACATGATTTTGAGCGTCAACGCTACTATCGGGCAAGTTCTGATTTAGTAAGTACCTCTAAGAGAGCCGTGGTCGCGATGGCGATCGTCAGACCGTTAGGAGAAAGCATCGCGACTACCATTCTGATTGTGATGATTGTGGTTTCGTTCACCTTCTTCGTAGCTCAGGGAACACTTCAGGTCGCTTCATTACTAACGTTTTTCTTTGTGCTGTTTCGGCTGGCTCCTATTTTGCAAGAGGTCAATGGCACTAGAATGCAGCTTAATTTCGTCAAAGGGGCTGCCGATCGCTTAAAGAAACTGCTCCAAACACAGGACAAGACCTACTTCGACAATGGTACACAGCAATTCTTGGGTTTGAGACGAGCGATCGAGTTTGTGGCAGTAGACTTTGGTTATGATCCCCTGAATCTAGTTCTACAAGATATTACTCTGACGATCGAACAAGGTAAAATGACTGCTCTAATTGGATCTTCGGGTGCAGGTAAATCGACTTTAGTAGATTTGATTCCACGGTTTTATGACCCGACTCAGGGACAAATCCGATTAGATGGTGTAGATTTGTGTCAATTTGAAGTTAATTCACTCCGACGCAAGCTGGCGGTGGTTAGTCAGGATACTTTCATCTTTAATGCCAGTGTTCGCGACAACATTGCGTATGGGAGTCCTGAAGCGTCAGAGGCAGAAGTTATCGAGGCGGCTCAGTGGGCAAATGCTCTAGATTTTATTCGCGATATGCCGGAGGGCTTTGATACATTGTTGGGCGATCGGGGTGTGCGCTTGTCTGGTGGTCAGCGTCAGCGCCTTGCGATTGCTCGTGCTCTACTACGAAACCCCGAAATTCTGATTTTGGATGAAGCGACCAGCGCATTGGATTCGATATCAGAACGGTTGATTCAAGACGCGATTGAGAAACTGTCGGTAGGTCGAACGGTGGTAGCGATCGCGCATCGTTTATCTACGATCGCTAAAGCTGACAAAGTAGTAGTTCTTGAGCAGGGACGAATTGTAGAGCAAGGGAAATATCAAGAGTTGTTAGAACAACACAGTAGGCTCTGGAAGTATCACCAAATGCAACATGAATCAGGGGCTTCCAGTTAGACCAACCCTTGTTTAGAACCAATTTCCGTACTGTATGTAATGTTTTTGTTATTAGGAGAACCTGGAACGTGGATACATCAAAAACCGAATCAAATAAATCGATTTATTCCTCTAGCTCAGAAATACTAGATGTATCTCAAACTGATATTTATAGTATGTCTTCAGAAAAAATTCAAACATTAAGAACGAAATTTGATACCCTTCGGGTGGAAAATCAACACCTCTACACTCAGTTAGAGATGTTTTCAGACCTACACTATCTAATTTTTTATACTCTTAAAGCTACAAAGCGTGAACTACGCGAAAGGTATCATTTCCTTAGACATAAGCTCCATGGGTTTAAAGAGGATATCCTTAAACAGAAGAGAAGCTCCCGAAACCAGAAAAATTTTAGCTCTGATTTCAAACCATATCAGGTTAAAATTATTCATCCTATTCAGGAAAGACGACCCCGGATTTTACACGTTATCGGGAATTTTAGAACGGGTGGCTCGGCGCAACTAGTTGTAGATTTGATTGAACATTTGGGGCATCGTTTTGAACAAGAAGTAATTACTAAAGAACTCCCAGATATTGCTGGATATGCAGGAATAAATATCCATCTATTTGAGCAGTTTAAAGGTTTTCGTGAACCGCTTCAAATCCTTCAAATGCTTCAGCCCGATATTGTTCATATTCATTATTTGGGTACACATGAGAATGATTGGGTTGGACGAGATTGGAAGTGGTACGACAAGGTATTTCAGGCTATCCAAGTAAACAATTACAGTGTGATTGAAAACATTAATATTCCAACTGATCCTTACGTCAGTGATAAGGTGAAGTACTATGTCTATGTTAGTGACTATGTTGCTTGTGAGCATGGTCACCTAAACAGCCGAAATGTAACGGTTTATCCTGGTTCAGATGTTTGCTTCTTTTCAAGAAAAGATACTGCTGATTTTCCAGATGATTGCATTGGCATGGTCTACCGCTTAGATGGCGACAAGATTAATGAAACGGCTATTGATGTTTTCATTAAAGTTGTTCAGCGTCGTTCACAAACAAAGGTTCTTATCGTAGGGGGTGGCAAATTGTTAGAAGTCTATCAGGACGCTGTAAAACAAGCTGGTGTCACTGATGCTTTTACTTTCACTGGCTATGTCTCTTATGAGCAACTGCCTAATCAGTTTGAGAAGATGAGCATTTTTATTGCTCCCGTATATTGGGAAAGTTTTGGACAGGTAAGCCCTTTTGCCATGAGTATGGGGCTTCCAGTTGTTGGTTATGATGTCGGCGCGATTCCTGAAATTCTTGGTGATCGTAATCTGCTTGCTGCACCTGGTGATAGCGATGCTTTAGCAGATATTGTTATTGAGCTTCTAGAAGATCGTGAACGGCGATTGAGTATTGGTTCAAAAAACCGTCAACGGGCACAGGAGTTGTTTTCAACAGAGACGATGATTGAGCGTTACAGCATTTTGTACGAGAACGTTCTAAAAGAGGCGAGACAAAAGGCCTAAAGTTACTGTATTGATGCCTGTGTATGATGGTGATCGCTATCTTCGAGAGGCGATTGGTAGCATTTTGTCACAAACCTTTCAAGACTTTGAGGTTTTGACCATTAACGATGGGTTTACAGATAGCAGTCGTAACATCATCCTATCCTATAACAATCCACGAATCAGGCTAGTAACAGAATAATGCAATCATGTTATTAAAATAGGAGTTATTATGCCCAAAGTTTCAGTTATTATCCCAGCTTACAATGCAATGGCTTATCTTCCAGAGACGTTAGAAAGCGTCCTAAACCAAACCTTTACTGATTTTGAAGTTTTAATCATTAACGATGGAAGCCCTGATGGCATTGTAGAATGGGCTTCTGAGATCAAAGATTCAAGAGTAAAACTAATTTCTCAAGAAAATCAAGGTTTATCAGGAGCCCGGAACACGGGCATTTGGTCTTCTCAAGGTGAATATTTAGCATTTTTAGATGCTGATGATATTTGGGAAGCTGAGAAGTTAGAAAAGCAAGTAGAGTATTTGGAAAAACATCCAGACGTTGGTTTGGTAAGTTCTTGGATAGCTAATGTCGATCGCAACGGAAATTTTATCGATCTCTATGATTGTTCTGAAGCTGGGAAGGATCTTACAAAAGAACTATTTCGCTCTAATATCTTTTATTGCGGTAGCACTCCATTAGTCCGACGCACTTGTTTTGAAAAAGTAGGTTTTTTTGAACGCAGCCTTAGCTCGGCGGCCGACTGGGATATGTGGTTACGCATTGCTCTGCATTTTCCAATTTTTGTGATCCAAGAACCACTAGTTCAATATCGTAGATATCCCAATAGTATGTCTACAAACTTCAGGTTAATGATTCAAGAAGTTGATCGGGTAATGGAACGTTCGTTTCAGTCAGCTCCAGAAGAATTTAAGAATGTAGAAAGAACTGGCTCTAGCCATCTGTGCACTTTATATGCTTGGGGATACCTGATTAAAAACGATTTTCATGAAGCTTTTTGGTTCGCCAAGCAGGCTTTCATTAGAAGACCAAAATTAATATTCTCTATCTCTTATCTTCACCTAATTTTCTTGATTGCTGCCAAGCAATTTTTGAAACCTCAGACTTATAAAGCCCTACATTCAAGATTATTGGGTTGGGCACAAAGCGAAAAAGTTTAACTAATTTGCAACTTCTATGAAACAATCTTACCCGACTCTTGAATCAATCAGGCCGCACTTTCACTCATTTGATGTGTTTGACACGATCTTGACTCGCATCTGGGCTAAACCAACCGATTTATTTTGGGAGTTAGGCAATCACTTAAAGTACGGCGGTCTAATTACAATTTCTCCAGAAGCTTGGAGTCAACTGAGAATTAAAGCTGAGGACAAAGCAAGACAAGGATCTACAACGAATGAAGTAACACTACAGGAAATTTATGATCAACTAGCTGAATCCTTGAATTGGAGCGAAATAGATAGCAAGAAAGCAATGCACAATGAAATTCAACTAGAACGTGCTAGCCTCCGTCCAGTTCCAGCCACTCAGCTCAAAATTCAAGCGTTACATCAGCAAAATCAATCGATCGCTTATCTCTCAGATATGTACTTACCCTTAGAGGTGATTCGACGCTTTCTCAAAGATCATCAAATTTGGGCAGAGGGTGATGTACTGCATGTCTCCAATGAAGTCGGACTTCATAAGGTATCCGGACAACTATTCCAACATCATCTCACCCAGCAGAAGCTTAAAGCCTCTCAGCTCCACCACACCGGAGACAATTTGTATTCTGATATCAAAGTCCCCAAAAAACTAGGTATTCAAGTACAGCCCTTCCTAGAAACACATCTAAATTGCTATGAAGAACTTATTGCAGACAACGAACACTTGCCACTTCGATTTCGTTCGCTTTTAGCAGGTGCCAGTCGTTTATCTCGATTGCATTGCCAGGAACAAGACTGGCATCGGCAAATAATTTGGAATACAGCTGCCAATGTCATCGGCCCTGTATTTTTCGGATTTGTGCATTGGGTCTTGCAGGAGGCGAAGCGTCAGGGAATCCGGAGGCTGTATTTCATGGCAAGAGACGGACAAATTCTCTGGAAAATCGCCCAAATTATCTGCCGTAAGTGGGGCTATGACATTGATTGTCAATATTTTTATGGTTCCCGGCAAGCTTTTCACTTTCCCTCAATTCAACAAATTGGTGAAAATGAGCAGGAATGGCTCTTTGATAGACCTGCATTCTTTTCAGTGCGGGTTGCGTGTGCCCGTGTCAACCTTCAACCCGAACAGATTGCTGAGGCGCTCACACGTTACAGTTTACCTGCCCCGATGTGGGATAAAAGCCTGATAGATCAAGAGTTCACGGCCCTGAAATCAGCATTTCAGGATCGGGAAATCATTGATCGGATTGTTGACCTGGCTGCTACCTATCGAGAAAAAGCGATCGGCTACTTCAAACAAACAGGTATTGGTGACGGGACACCGTTTGCGATCGTCGATTCTGGCTGGACTGGGCGATCGCAACGCTCATTCAGCCAAATCTTAGCGATCGCGAATCTCTATCCGCCAGAGGGAGTGACAGGGTTTTACTTTGGATTAGAAAGACGGATTACACCATTTTTAGTCGATCGTTTCATTCCTTGCTTCTTAGAACCTGATAACATCACTGAACGGCGATCGCTCAGCAGTTCTCCGATTTTAGAGCTTTCCCTGGCTGCGGATCATGGCAGCACAGTTAGATACGAGAAACAAGACCAGCATTACATTCCGATACTGCGATCTGAGAAAAATGAAAGAGGTCTCGAATGGGGAGTCTTAGTGCAGCAGCAAGCCATTCTAGATTTTACTGAGCGATTGACTGATTATTTGCAGCCTGAAGACTGTGAAGTAAAGTGTTTTCATCAAGTGACAGAGGACGTGCTGAGAGCCTTTATCCATTCCCCAAACAAAGAGGAAGCCCAAGTGTTCGGTAGTCAATCATTTTCAGATCAACAGTTAGAAGATACGGTTCATGACCTTGCGCCCGCTTACTCTCTAGTAGATGGCTTTAGAATGATGTTTGACAAACATTATGTCAGCAATTTTGTCTGGCTTCCTGCGTCAATTCAACGCAGCGCACCCTTCGCAAAAGTTGTTCTCCAGATCATTAAAGGACTGAGAGATAGCTTAAATTATGCTCGCTCTGCTCAACAAGCACACCTTGTAGGAAAGGAACAACTAGCTTGGAATCTAGCTAAAAAAGCAGTACAGTCTTGCCCTGCTATTTTGCTATCCCGCAGCTTTATTCTTACCAATATTTCCCTCGTTGCACGATTGAAGTTCAGTTCCAGAGGCTGCAATTGATTACGCCAAGTTTCGCGCAGTAGGAGTTGAGTTTCTTAAAACAATACTTCGGACATTTTTTTGAACGATTCCAAATGCGATTGCGGTAACAACCCTATGAAATTCTTAAATTAACCTCGGACGCAACTAGCAAGTGACCGAAATTAAATGGGCAGCAGATGAGGGAATGGTTAAGTATTAGGGGGCTTCAAGAACTTATCTCGATTTACTTAAACTGATTAGAAGGTGATTGAGGTCAGGGGTTCAAAACGCTGACGCTCCTCATCCTGACTGAAGATATCTGTCGTTTCACACCGAAATCAATCCATGGTGAATGTTGGCTACCATACTGCAAGGCTGCGAGGACGTATAACTCGGTCTATATACAAGGCTGCTCTTCCTCAAATCGTAAGGCAACCCATTGCTCAAACTCAAAAAACTCCAGTTACAGTGTACGCGCTTTCTTGCGAACGAGATTTACCCGAGCAGATTGCTAGTATTCGATCGCTTATTCAGCACGTTGGAATTCCTGAGCAATTCATTGTAATTTCAGATGGTAGCTACACCGAATCAAGCTGTAATCTACTCCACCAGATCCATCCCTGCGTTCAAGTTGTTTCTATTAATCAATTAATTCGGAAGGATTTACCTCAGGCTGTTTATGAATATGCAGCACAACAAGCAATGGGAAAGAAGTTAGCAGCTCTTTTATCTTTGCCGATTACTGGAGCAACTATCTATACTGATTCTGATATTCTATTTTTCCCAGGGGCAGCAGATTTAATTGATTTGCTCTTGTCAGAAGACCGAATCTGTCGATACTTGCCTGACTGCGCTGCTAAGTTCGATCAGCGAATCATTTACTCTCAATCTGAGAACTTGAACCCCATTAATGCAGGGTTTGTTTTGTTCAAAGACTATCTAAACTGGGATTTTGCGTTGCATCGATTATCAAAACTGAAAGAACTCAATAACTACTTCACTGAGCAAACATTGGTTCATCTGACACTGCATCATAATCAGGCATTACCACTGAATCCTGATCAATATGTTCTGAGCGTTGAGGATCAATTTATCTACTGTGATAAATATGCTAGTGGTGAGATAGCTTTAAGACACTACGTTAACGATGTTAGGCACAAATTTTGGTTTAACGTAGGCCTTTAGGACAATCGATTTGAACAAGATTTATAGGGTTAGGGTAGCTAATGAACTACGAAAAGCTGGTTTATCTGTGTGCTTCCAGTCTTGTCAGCAAGGGAGGAGGGGGGCTTGAGACTTATGTCTCTACCCTAGCGAGCCACAAAATGCCTGGAGTGAGTGAACATATCATTAGATCTCTAAAGAGCCTGGATCAGAGCCAGTTCAAACTGCTTCACGCGCACGAAGAAACAGCAATAGGGGAAATCACTGGAGAATGCCCCTCAATTTTCACAGCTCACAATCATGCATCTTACTGTCCGAGTGGAACTCATTATCTACCAAGTACTACAGTCAGTTGCCCGCGCTCTATGTCGGTCATGGGATGTACTTGGGGGCATTTAGTAGACGGCTGTGGTAGCAAGCGACCTCAAAACATTGTCCATAAAATATCAACCTCCTATCAATTATTAAGCAAACTGAAAAAACTCAAAATCCCTGTTATTGCAAATAGTGATTATGTTCGTAGCCAATTAATTAAGAATGGCCTACCTTTGGAACAGACTGTCACATTAAGATGCGGTGTCGCAGTTCTAAAAAGCACTTTTGCCCCTTTAACACAGGAGATACACCGGAATCAAAGAATTTTGTTTGTAGGGCGCATTGTTCCTGACAAAGGTCTTCAATGGTTGATCACTGCCTTAGTAAAAACGAGTGCACTGATTCAGCTTGATATTGCTGGGGATGGTTGGTATAAACCTCAAATAGAGAAATTAGTTAATCAACTGGGATTGAGCGATCGTGTTGTTTGGCATGGTTGGTGTAACTCTGAAAAGCTAGACGTACTCTATGAAAAGTGTTTTGCTGTGATCTTCCCAAGTGTTTGGCCTGAACCTGCGGGGTTAGTTACCTTAGAAGCCTATGCCCGTCACCGAGCCGTGATTGCCAGTCGTGCAGGTGGGATTCCAGAATATTTACAACATGAACAAACAGGGATTCTTGTTCCAGTTAATGACACCTTGAAGTTGTCTGATGCCATCACCGACTTAAGTATCAATTATCAAAAGAGCTACCACTTAGGCGAACAGGGTTATGCCTTGTTTCTAAAAGAATTCACAATGGACATTCATGTTAATAGGCTGAAAAAAATATATGAAAAAGCAATTGAGGATTTTTACATTCAGAGGGCTTATCGATGAGTAAGATTTGAACCATCTCAACTATGAACATTTTACTTACCATTCATCATGACCTTGATCCAAATGCAGGTGCTCCTGGTGTTACCTGGCAACTTGGTCAAGAATACCGCAGACTAGGGCATGATGTGCATTTCTACTCCTTCAGTGATCTACCACCCAAACTGCCTGGAATTGTTAAAGCGATCGTCTTTCCAATGTTTGTTGCTAGACATATTAGCGGCTTGACACAACAGCAATCCCTGGACGTAATTGATGCATCAACAGGAGATGCTTGGGTTTGGGCAAAATTGCGTCATCGTAACCCTGACAGGAACCCACTGCTAGTCACGCGAAGTCACGGACTAGAACACATCATGCATCTGGAAAATCTGACAGAAGCAGAGCGCGGTAATTTGTCATTGAGTTGGAAATATCCCTTCTATCATGGTGGATTTCGGCTTTGGGAAGTGTCCAGTTCGCTGCGTGATGCTGATTTAGCTGTGTTACTAAACCAACTTGACCTGAAGTATGCCGTGGAGAATTTAGGTGTTCGACTTGAACGGGCACAAATCGTAGCGAATGGTATCCCCAAAAAATTTACGAGCTTGCCCTATGAACTAACCCCTAGAGACCCAACAGACATTATTCGTATTGCTCAAGTTGGTAGTTATATTCCCCGTAAAGGCATTCACTATGGAACACCCGCACTGAATCAGATTCTGTTGCGGTATCCACAGGTCATGGTTAGTTTCCTAGGAACTGGCTCTTCAGAGACACAGGTTTATGCTGATTTTGATTCTGAGGTACACGATCGCGTCAAAGTCGTTCCTCACTACGATCATGAAATGTTGCCTGCTCTTCTTCAGGGACATCACATCAAGGTCTCTCCCACGCTATCGGAAGGTTTTAGTTTAGTACTGCCAGAAGCAATGGCGTGTGGATTGGCACCCGTTACGACAAAAACACCAGGGCCAATGGAAATTGTAACAGATGGAGTAAATGGAATTTTAGTTCAACCACGGGATAGTGAAGCAATTGTTCAGGCTTTGGAGGAGTTGATTAGCGATCGCCTCAAACTGGAAGAACTACGACGTAACGCTTATACTACTGCACAGAGCTATAGCTGGAGTTCCATTGCGAAGCATACTTTAGAACTCTATGAAAAAAATCGTTGTTGAGCTTATTTATCATGCAGCGCCTTAGTTGACCCCTGGACAACAGTCATTCTGTTTCCCATCTCAACAAGGAAGTCTATCCATGCAGTAACGTTGAGTCCTCATAGATGGATAACTACACAGATAGCAACTCTAAAACGAAACTTGCCATAATGAATCTAGGAAATACTGACCAATGAAACTCTGTATCGTAACGCCTAGCGTCATCAAAGGCGATGGACAGGGGCGCGCCAACTATGAAATTGTCTGGGAAGCAATTCGGCAGGGGCATCAGGTCACTCTGCTTGCAACAAACCTGGCATCAGACCTACAGCAGCATAGCCAAGTCAACTGGGTTAATATTCCTGTTAAGGGATATCCAACTCGACTTCTCAAAGAACTGGTGTTCGCCCAACGGAGTGCTCAATGGTTGCAAACTCATCGCCAACAGTTTGATGTCGTGCAAGTTTATGGCGCTGTCACCTCAGCTTCCGGTGATATCAATACTGTTCAGTTTGTCCATAGCGCCTGGTTGCGATCGCCTTCCCACATTTCTCACATCCGTCGCGATGCCCATAGCGCTTATCAGTGGCTTTACACCGTCTTAAATGCGCATTGGGAAAAACAGGCCTTTCATCGAGCAAAACACATCATTGCTGTCTCACAACGAGTCAAGAAAGAGCTTCTGGAGGTTGGCGTTCCAGACGATCGTATTCGCGTGATTTACAACGGCGTTGATGCTGACGAATTTTCACCAGGTTCTGTCGATCGCACTCCACTCAGCTTACCCAAGCAGGTTCCCCTTGCCCTGTTTGCTGGAGACATTCGCACCAATCGCAAAAATCTTGATACGGTTCTTCAAGCGCTAGTGCAGGTGCCTGAGTTGCATCTTGCCATCGTCGGCACAACCGATGGAAGCCCTTATCCCCAATTAGCCGCGAACCTGGGACTGAGCGATCGAGTATATTTCATGGGCTACCGTCGTGATTTGCCTGAGATCATGCGAGCCGTCGATTTATTTGTCTTTCCTTCCCGATACGAACCCTTTGGCATGGTCGTGAGTGAAGCAATGGCAGCAGGATTGCCCGTTATCACAGCGATTACAACAGGAGCGGCTGAAATTGTAACGCCAGACTGCGGAATCGTCCTGTGGGATTCAGAAGACTCGACAGCGTTGGCAGAAGCACTCAGAAACCTCGCCAATGATCCTGACCTGAGAACTCGGATGGGACAAATGGGACGCACGATCGCCCAACAGCATAGCTGGAGTAGTAAAGCAAAAAGCTACGTTGATGTCTTTGAGCAAGTGGGTCAGCGATGAAAATCAGCGTCGTTATCCCAACCTATCGCCGTCCTCAAGATTTACAGCGTTGCCTGGAAGCCCTGCAACAACAAACTCGTTTAGCCGATGAGGTCTTACTCATTGTTCGAGATACCGATGCAGATACCTGGTCATGGTTGAGGGACTTTAACTGCGATCGCCTGCTGCTCCAAATTGTTACAGTGCAGGTGCCAGGAGTTGTTGCCGCTATGAATCGGGGGCTGGAAGCTGCGACAGGGGATATTATTACCTTTACGGATGATGATGCTGGCCCCCATCCAACGTGGTTAGCCAAGATTGAAGCCTGTTTTCAAGCCAGTGAGCAAATTGGGGGAGTAGGCGGTCGAGATTGGGTTTATCACGGCACAGAACTTGAAGCAGGTGCGCGTGAGATCGTGGGCAAGGTGCAGTGGTCTGGACGAGTGATTGGCAATCACCACATTGGCATTGGAGCCGCTCGCGAGGTAGATGTCCTCAAGGGAGTCAATATGAGCTTTCGCCGTACCGCAATTCAGGGGTTGTGGTTTGATTCACGAATGCGAGGAACAGGTGCCCAGGTGCATTTTGAGTTGGCATTTAGTCTGGCAGTCAGACAACGAGGTTGGCAGCTAATTTATGATCCGGCGATCGCAGTTGATCACTTTCGCGGACAGCGATTTGATGAAGATCAGCGAGATCAATTTAATGCCCTTGCATTCAGCAATGCTGTTCACAATGAGACTTTAGCGCTACTGGAGCATTTCTCTGTTCCTCAACGGCTCATATTTGTTATCTGGGCAGTCTTGATTGGGACAAGCAGCGCACCAGGCTTCCTACAGTATTTGCGATTTTTACCTAGAGGAGCTTACCTTGCTCAACAAAAACTTTTCGTATCTCTAGCAGCCCGCTGGCTTGCCTGCCAGACTTGGTGGAGTAGCTACCAACCACCTGATCTACTACATCTGCCAAAGAGTGATTCACTATGAAAGGGATGGCCAGCACGACTCCAAATCATCGCCTCAGCACTCAAGCAGCCTGGTTTGACTTTCAACCCGCCACTGCTTGGATGTCCATTCTGGTATTAATTGCATTTACTACAATGCTTGTCCTGGTTGGTGCTGGAAGCATCCTTAATGTTGCTTTTCCGACTGGAGCTTTTGTCGTTGGCTTTGTGCTGTACTATCGCGCACCCCTACTTTATGTAGGCTTTAGCTGGTGGCTCTGGTTTCTGACTCCCCTGGTTCGGCGGCTGGCAGACTATCGAAGTAGTTTTACCGATCCCAGTCCCATTCTATTAGCACCATCACTCGTCGCGCTGCTCACGTTCATCACAGTCTGGCAACATCTCCCTCGTTTGTCCCGGCGAGGTGCACTCCCCTTTGTTCTGGCTGGTGCAGGGATAGGGTATGCGTTTTGCATTGGATTGCTTAGTCGTGAACCTGTACCAGCAACACTCTCTTTTTTAGGATGGATTTTACCCATTACCTTCGGCTTCCATCTATTTGCCCATTGGCGACACTATCCAGAGTATCGGCGCAATCTGGAGCGAGTTTTTGTGTGGGCAGTCTTGGTGATGGGGGCGTATGGGGTGTATCAGTACTTCGTTGCACCAGAATGGGATCGGTTTTGGTTAATTAGCACTAAGCTAACCACGATGGGCAACCCTGAACCAATGGGGATAAGAGTTTGGAGTACGCTAAATTCTGTTGAGCCTTTTGGGGGCGTAATGGCTGGTGGGCTGCTTGTGCTATTTCACAGTAAGACTCCATTACAATTGCCCGCCGCGATCGTGGGTTATTTAAGCTTCTTGTTATCCATCATGCGCTCTGCTTGGCTCGGATGGTTCGTCGGATTACTCTCTTTAATTGCTTTGCTGCAAGGACGTGCCCAGGTTCGGATGCACGTAACTCTACTTGTAATGGCACTATGCGTTGTACCGCTTGCTATTATTGAGCCGTTCGCTGGGCTACTCAACTCTCGATTGTCAACGTTCTCTGACTTAGAGAATGACGGTAGCGCTAATGATAGAAAAGGGTTTTATGCAACTCAACTAGACGGCGCTTTAGCGAATATTACGGGAGATGGTACTGGCAGCCCTCCGATCGATAGTTCACTATTTTTGATGCTGTTAGATTTAGGTTGGGTAGGAGGACTACCTTATCTGATTGGCTTACTGTTGCTGTTACTTAAAGTTTTTCAGTCCAACGCCACTCGCATTGATCCATTTATTCGAGTCATTCAAGCGGTTGTGTTAACTGTGTTAGCACGCTTCCTGCTAAATACAGTTCTTGTTGGAGTTACTGGAATGTTGCTGTGGGGATTTTTAGGATTGGGTCTGGCAGCCATTCAGTACTATCGCAACCCATTAACATCATCTGACGTGAATCGATCTGAGGAGTCAGTTTTATGACGATTACACCCATTTCTACTTCTGTGCAGGTTCACCAATCAACTCAAGCTCACTGCAAGCCGCGTGTCCTATTTGTACTAGGCGATTTGTGGGGTGAAAATGGGATTACAGTCCATCTGCTAACACTCTCAAAAAGTCTGATAGAGCAGGGCTGGGAGGTTGCTCTAGCTTGTAACTTGGCTGCTGGTTCCAGTGAAGCGCGAGATGAAGCATTACGAGCCATTTCTCGATTTGAGGCGCAGGGGATTCAACATTTCTTCATGCCCTTCTCAAGCCTAAAGCCTACGATTCAAAACGCGACACAGGCTGTTCGGGCGTTATTTCAACTTGCTTCTGCTATCCGTCAGTTCAGTCCTGACATTGTTCATGTACATTCTCTAACGCTTTGCCCCTATGTTTATCTTATGCGGCAACTGTATGGTATTCCCTATGTATCAACCTGTCATTTACTGCCTGCCGCTGAGAGAAGTGATGTTAAGTTGAGTAGAGTATTAAGCCGTTATGTTGGCTCTATTTTTGGCGATCGCATGATTGCTATCAGTAGCGAATTACAGCAGGCTTTTGAAATAGGACTGGAGATTCCCAAGGAGAAAATCCGATTAATCTGTCATGGGGTTGATCAAAATTACTTTCGTCCTCCCACCCCAACAGAGCGTCACCAAGCACGGGAGGCGTTTGGATTAAAGCCAGAAGATTGGGTCGTCTGTCATGTGGGGCGGTTGGCTCCAGAGAAAGGCCATGCTGTTCTGACGGAAGCGATCGCCCACTTGCGGTCAGCAGGCGTTGAGATCATTGGCTTGTACGCTGGGAAAGGATACGGCAATGAGAAAGCAGCGATCGCAGCAAAGGTTACTCAGTCGGGTGTTTCTGATCTAGTCCGCTTGCTTGGCATGACTGACACTCGCCAAGTACTTTGGGCTGCGGATGCTCTAGTTCTACCAAGCCACAGTCTTGCAGAAGGATTTCCCCTAGTTATTCCTGAAGCAATGCTATGTGGAGTAGTTCCAGTTCGTACTCCGGGGCCTGGGGCATTTGACCAGATCCAAGATGGAATGAACGGATTTATTGTACCCTTCAATCAATCTGAGGAATTAGCAGCACGATTAAAGCAACTTGTTGAAGATGGTCACTTAAGGAATCAGATGGCAGAAGCAGCCGTGAAAACTGCTAACCAACAATTCACAATCCCTCACATGGTTCAGTCTACAGTTGCTCTCTACCAAGAGCTTTTGTTGAATCACATAGCTCCGTACTAGAAACTTATGCCTGCATCATTGGGTTTGCTCTATTGCCTTAGTTGCGAATTCAAAGCTAGAGAGGAAGTTCGATTTGATCCCAGTACCTTAAATTGAGGTGCAGTCGAAACGATCTACTACTTCTTTCTTCAAAAGCTACCATTTCTGCAATTTTACTTACCTTGCAGCGTCGATTTCACCTTCAAAAAACTATGACTGTAGACACAACAACACTGGAAAGGGAAAACACGGTTAATGAAGCTGCGAGACTTCTTTTAGTAGCATTAGAGTGGTCTCCCAACATTGCAGGTGGGTTAAATCGCTATGTGTATGAGTTAGTTCAGCAACTTGCTGCCAAAAACGATCAGGTTGAGTTGTGTGGTTTAGAGTTGCCAGCCACGCTAACAAATTCATCGATTATGATGACTAATCTTGCTGTTTCCAAGCAGCCTCTACTACATCGGTTATGGTCTGCTCGGCAACAATTTTCTCAAAGATCTCTACATCGCCCTCACGCCATTAACTTGCATTTTGCCCTCTACAGCTTTCCAATTCTGGAAAAACTGCCCAAAGATGTTCCAGTTACGTTTACTTTTCATGGGCCTTGGGCAATGGAGAGTGCCCAACAACAGAACTTGAAATACTACTTTCAATGCTGGTTAGAACAACAAGTTTATAACCGCAGCGATCGCTTCATTGTTTTGAGTAAAGCCTTTGGTCAATTGCTGCATGAAACCTATCGCGTTCCGTGGGAGAAGATTCACATTATTCCAGGCGGTGTTAATACCACAACGTTTCAGCCCAATCTTTCTCGTCAGGCGGCCCGCGCTAAATTAAACTGGCACCCCGATCGCAAGATTTTGTTTACGCCTCGTCGTCTTGTCCAACGGATGGGACTACCGCAACTACTAAAAGCAATGGTTCGCGTTAAGCAAGCGGTGCCAGAAGTGTGGTTAGCGATCGCGGGAAAAGGACACCTGCGCGACCCCCTAGAACAACAAGTGCAGGCATTGGGGTTAAGCAATCATGTTCAACTCTTGGGGTACATCCCGGATGATTTATTACCTATTGCTTATCAGGCGGCGGATTTGACTGTAGTTCCCAGTCAGAGCTTAGAAGGGTTTGGTTTAATTCTCGTTGAGTCTCTAGCCTGTGGCACTCCAGCAATGTGTACGCCTGTGGGAGGAATGCCTGAAGTTTTAGCTCCTTTGAGTCCAGATCTAGTCACCCTAACGCCAGAAGCAGACGAAATTGCCGATCACATTATTGATCTACTAACAGGTGCCTTGTCATTGCCCACGCGGGAGGAGTGTCGGGAGTATGCTTGTAATCGGTTTGATTGGCAAACGATCGCGCCCCAAGTTCGCACTGTGTTACTAAGTTAAACAGCGATGAAAATTCTGTTTCTAGACCAGACGGGCAATTTAGGAGGTGCAGAACTGTGTCTTCTCGACATTGCTAAATACTATGGGGATGCTTGTTTGGTGGGATTGTTTACCGATGGTGTTTTCCGACAGCGATTGGAGCAAGCCAAGATTCCGGTACGAGTCTTGTCTGAGCAGTCACTCAAGGTTCGTAAAGATAGCAGTTTCCTGCATAGTCTGGGGAGTTTTTGGCGGCTGGTGCCTTTGATTCAGCAAGTCATCTACCTGAGCCAGGATTATGATCTCATCTATGCTAATACCCAGAAAGCGCTAGTTGTGGGAGCGATCGCTAGTTACTTCGGCTGTCGTCCTCTGGTGTATCACCTGCACGATATTCTGTCACAGGAACACTTTAGCCGATCGAATCTTCGTCTCGCGGTGACACTTGCCAATCAATTTGCTTCACGAATCATTGCCAACTCCCAAGCAACACAGCAGGCATTTGTAGCAGCAGGGGGACGAGCAGAGTTAACCACTGTCGTGTACAACGGGTTTGCACTAGAATCTGATGTAGCACCCTCCATGAACTCTTCTGAGCAGATCAGTGTTGAGCGTCCCGCAGCATTGGAGAACTTAAAGCACGCAGGCAAATTTGTTGTAGGTCATTTTAGTCGGCTCGCTCCTTGGAAAGGACAGCACATTCTGCTAACGGCGCTCACCCACTGTCCAGAGGAGGTGATGGCGATCTTTGTGGGGGATGCACTGTTTGGCGAAGAGGCATACGTGCAACAATTGCACCAACAAGTAAAACAGTTGGGACTACAACAGCGGGTACAATTTTTGGGATTTCAGACGAATATCTCTGCTCTGATGACGGCTTGTGATCTAATTACCCATACCTCAACAGCACCAGAACCATTTGGACGAGTGATTGTAGAGGCAATGTTGTGTAGGCGACCTGTTATAGCGGCAGCAGCAGGAGGCGCGATCGAGCTAATCACCCACAACCAAACAGGCTGGTTGACTCCGCCAGGAGATTCCTTGCAGTTGGCAGCAGCGATTCAAAACTGTCGAGATCACCCAGATCACAGTCAGACGATCGCAGTTCACGCCCAACAAGTCGCTCGACAGCGCTTTCACCTAACCGTCACAAATCAACAAATTGCTCAACTTCTACAACAGATCCCGCAGCGATCGACTTCTCAAGTGACGATGGAGTGATTAGGGGATGTAAGGGCTTCACGTCAGTCTCAGCAAAATGTCTAATTCTAGTTCCATAGAGTGCTGATTATTAGTGATTGCTTTTTATACGATTGCTTTATTTTAGAAAGTTTCGCATAATACAAAGAGTTGGCAGGAATCTACTAGGGTTTCTTTCCTGATAATTCAAGGTAATGGCTAGGAGAAAGGGTGCAGGGCTACTTTTTCCAGTTTTTAAGCTTCTCAAAAATTCTTGAGAGGATATGGCTCTCAGAACGATCCTAGCGCGATGTGCTTTAGACTCATGCCGTCCTTTTCGAGAGAGCTAGGAACGGGAGCATCCCAATTGTGCAAACTCTCGGATTTCCCTCCTCACGAAGTGGGGCGAGAGCCTCGCCAGCCCGTCTCTCCAGGGAGAAGGGAGTCAGATCTCTTGCTCCTTGGGGCTGCCGTGTACACACAAGTTGATCGATCTGTCATTGCTGAGACCCTTCGCCCCCTAAATCCCCCAAAAATGGGGAACTTTGAGCCGTCGTCATGGCTTTGAACTTTGGAAATCTTTCCTTGGTCAAAGTCCCCCAGCATGGGGGATTTAGGGGGCTGAAGCCGCCTGAAACGAAGCGACAACGACTTGTGTGTACACGGTTGCTCCCTGGGGAGAGGGTGAGGGCAGAAAGACTGGGCTACACAATTGGGATGCTCCCGCCAGGAACTTCAACGGGAGGCTATCTACAAGTCGATTCCCCCAACCCCCAAAGGAGGCTTAAAGAAGTCGCACATCGGTGCATCGTCTCTATTGCATCTACGGAATTTCTGTACCAGATTTCCTTGGCTTTAAGATCAGGAGTTTTAGATGGAAGTAGAAATGCTCATTGAGTTGATACAGGCTGATATTGGCACAGTGGGTTGTTTACAACAGTCCGCTCCCCCTCGTAAATTTAGACCCTACTGGCGACCTGAGATAGACAACACCCTCCGCAAGCAATTGGGCTGTGTTAGTTCCGAGGAAGTCAAACTCGTAGACCGTCCCTTGATGATACGTGGCGAAGCACTGAGCTACCACAATCTCTACCATTTTGAAGTTAGTTGTTTAGACCGCATTGTGATCAGCAATCAAAGGGTAAGCGGAATTCATGGATTTTATTCTTCTATGTTTTGTGATGTTCCGATCGAGGCTGAGTATGCAGGTGTTTTGGATGAGGCAAGAGTTGCAGTACATGAGTGGCTGACTCGACCTGCTTTCTACAACACCTTAAAGTTAATCAACTGGAGCATTTGGCTTGTTTGGCATGGGATCAATCCGATAGCGGTGATTTTGCGCCACGCTGAGAGCCTTGGTCGCTTTGTGCGAAAGTATGGCTGCTCGATCGTCGAAGTTGCGCCAAAACTTTGTTGTCTCTACAGCAACGGCAAGCGGACTGCAAAGCGTAAATAAAGCAATCTTGTACAGGAAGGGCAGGTACGGTAACTATTGCAACAACGGTTATTTGTTAGATCGAAGCAAGCCACAGACTGGGGCGATCGCGATTCAAGCTTTTTTGATTACACATCCAGGCGACCCAAGCATCCATTTTACTGTAAGTCTTCGTTACTGATAGCGGACTTGATAACTCTAGCAGGACAATTACCTGCCAATAGCAGCACTGTGTTTTTGGCGATAAATTTAAGGCTAGGACGGGCTTGCTGGTTTTTCTCAGACGTTACGTAAACACTCGGAGAGTGACGTTCTTCAAACTGTCATATTGTATTAACCTCCGGTGAAGATGTTAGTTTCACTGTTCGTCCCTCTGCGATAACACGTACAATGATGGAGGGATTAAAAGAACATGTTGGGTGCGTGATCCTAGAAATTCTACTGGGGCTTTCTGGAGTTTATCAAATCTACCAGCGGTGCATTGCCAGGCTACCAAAAATTGGCAGGTCTTAGACTCAACTCACAAGCTGACTCCTTAGTTGCGATGTGTTTGGTCTGGTGTTTTCCCTAACATTCACCTGTGCTATGAATATCATCACACATTACATGCAGGTAGCCTGCCTGGTTTAGTCTGAACGGCTCAACTCAAAACAACTGTACACATTGGTAGGTAACAACGATTATGAATCTCAAGCAAACTTTCTTTGCAGCAGCAGCAGTTGCAGCAACGGTAACGGTCGGAACAGTAGCCGTGTCTCCTGCTCAAGCAGCCTCAATCTCCCCAGGCAGCACCATTAATTTGTCGTCTCCAGGCGTGACAGGTGGTGGTGTAACTTTGAGTGGCAACGCCCTAAACTTCTTCAGCCTTACCAATCCCCTCAATAATGCGATTTCTGGTCAAGGGATTGGTGTTGATGGGGGCAACACAGGCAGCTTTTTGAATGCTAACATTGCTAGTGTTCTTGTGTCTCCTTTGCCTAGCATTAAAGATCTAGCCTTAACTGGTAGTGCACCAACACTCACCTTCAATGGTTTGATCTCTAACTTCATCTCGGGTCTAGACCTTTCTCTAGGTGGTTTAAGGACCACACCCGTATTCTTCGATCTGACTCAGTTCATTTACAACACTGGTAATGGAGACGCTACTGTTGCTGGTATTTTCAGAACTAGTACGTCTTCGATCGCTGCGACAGGTCTTTTCACCTCCCAACTCCCTGGGGTTACTCGCAGCAGCTACTCTCTATCTCTGACCGCTGTTCCCACCCCTGCTTTACTGCCAGGTCTTTTGGCGCTAGGTGCCGGGGTGCTGCGGAAGCGGAAACAGCAAGCTGTAGAAGTAGAAACCGAAGCCTAATCAGAATAGGTAGAACTCTCATCGGCTCAAGTTGATGGGGGTTGATCTGCCTTACTTTCTTGGGGGACTAGAGTTGAAAGCTTCCTTCTAACAGGAGAAGACTGTAACTCAAAATCCCCCTTTCTACCCACGCTAGATTGTAATCTTAGCTCCGGTTTCGCAATCCAGTTGTTGAATCATTTATCAGATACGTCTTGTATCCCTCTCTTTGGTATCGTCAGCCTCTTTCAGGTGTCTTATGGCTAGTATGACTTCTCTCTCTGCTCAAGGTAGTACCAGTTCCTATGGTGCCAAATCGCTTTGTCGGTTAGTCGGGGCCGCTTGTCTCGCAGGCTTCCTCATCGATATGCTGGTGCTGGCAGTTCCACCTAATGTCACCTCGATCGAGTGGCGCATCGGCTTCCTACAACAGATGAGCGATCGCAGCATCATTTTGCTCTTTGGTTTAGCCCTATTGATGTATGGCATTCTAGACCTACGTCTCTGGCGAAAACGGCTTGCCCTAACTTGCCTGGTAGTAGGAGGAATTTTTACCCTGTCTAGCATTCTGGTAATTCGCGATAGCCTGGTATTTCAGCAACTCGCCTTCACGAATATCAGCAACCAGGCCGCTCAGGTCAGAACGCAATTAGATAAACTTCAAGAAAATCCGTCTGCGGCTCCCAACCTCAAGCCAGAACAGCTTAAACAAGTGCCTCAACTCCTCGATCGCCAGGTCGAATCTCTTAAGCAGAACGCTCAATCCTCCGTCATTCGCACAGGCATTGCTAGCGTCGGCAACCTGGTCGTCGTGGGGATTGCTTTAATTGGTTTAGGTCAATTTGGAATCCGGTCTACTAGAAACTAATTGCTCCCCGTCTTAGTCCCCCCTTATGCAATGGCAAACGATCGTCCGCAATGGGCCAAAGCTGCTGAAGTATAGTATCAAGACTCCTCACCACTGCATTGTGACCTTTGGTGTACTGGTAGGAGCCTGTTACTTCCCGACCTGGTTCAGCATTCTCTGGAGAAGCACCCTCAACGGATCACCCAGTGTCTTATTGAATGCTGCCTTTATTTACTTGGGTGTACAGCACCTTTGGCAACAACGATCTCGAATCAAACAACTTAGAGCGGCTGAAGACGATCGAGTCATCGGGTATCTCATGATTTTGGGAGGAGCAGGCTTCTTTCCATTCTGTCGCTTTTCATCTTCGCTAGAAGCCTTCATTTGCATGTTAGTGCTTGTGGGAATTGTCTTGAGTACCTGGGGCAGCGCTTTTTTGCTCAAATATCGACTTCCCGCTGTTTTACTACTAGCTAGTTTGTACGCTGATTATGTGTATTTGAGTAGTACAGTTTGGCGACTTTTGACTCCTCTCAACATGCTAGAAAACGGTATGGCCTGGTTTGCAGGTCTGGCGCTCAGGGCGATCGGGCAACCCGCTGTTTCTCTTAATGACACTATCACGCTTCCGACAGGTGGTGTACAGGTGTTAGGGGGTTGTAGTGGATTTGATATGGCAATTACGCTGGCATTCACTGGGTTAGTCTTGGGGTTGTTTCTCAAACTAAACTGGCTGAGAACTATTGGTTTGATTGGATTTGGAATCACATTAGCCTTGCTGACAAACATTCCTCGCATTGTGCTGCTGACCTTTGCATCCGTCTACTGGGGCAAGGCTTCATTTGAGTTTTGGCATGGGCCGATCGGGGGACAGATTTTCTCTGGGGTTCTGTTCACGCTCTACTACTACTTGATTATGTGGATGTTGCAACTACAGCCCCGTAAGTCGCGTTCTTGATTCCCCAATGACTAACTTAACAATCGTTACTCTGCAACTTGGCTGACTTTTTCCCTCTTTTTGGGGCAGGAGGAAATTCAAGGTGTCAGCCCTGACGAGGACGCATTAAACGATCGAGATTAGACAAGTGTCTGGTGAAGGTTAGAAGTTAGCCTTAATTCTCAACATTGCCTTTGGGGATATCTCTCAAAAGCTGGTGGCGATTCTCTTACTTTATTCTCTTACTTTAGTCAGGCACCGAGGCGGCGGAACAGCGCTAACATTTGATTTCAAACACATTCACATAGATCAAATGTCGTCCCAATTGAACCGCAATCCAGAGAGCATTGAAGCTCAGAACGCCACTTTGTTCGATCGTACATTTCGAGATGATCAGGGCAACATCGTGATTGCTCAGATGCCCAATTTGCCGCTTTTGGTTGGGTTGACCGCAACTTTACTTCAAGTCGTGATTCCCAACGGCACTCTTCACACAGGATTAGATTTAGTCGCGTTTGGTGCTCTATTTACCTGGGCATGGCAAGAGCTACTTGAGGGAGTAAACTATTTCCGTCAGGCACTCGGTCTGGTCGCGCTAGTGGGTTTAGTGGTGCTTAAACTTAATGTTCTCTAACCGGGAATCTCTGAAGTAACATTGTTAGTGCTTTTTCCCAACTCTAGGGAACCTGCATAATACAAGCATGGTACTGAGCCTTTGTCGATTTGATGAAGTCTTTTCGCTCTGTTGTTTGGCGGTTTTGCCCCCAAGCTGCCAATTTTGAGGGGCTTTAACATCGGTCGAGCTACAAAATTCTTCCGAACGCCAAACATCTGCATAATAATTCCAATTTACCCAAGTTTTGTGCGTTAACCAGTCCCTTCAACTGTCGCTGTTAACAATCGTAGTCCGTTGCGCTGCACTGTTTCGATTCTGGCTTGCTGTTGGCAGAGGGGATTGTCTGGGTCAAATCGGTGCATCGATAACAGTCGTCTTTGTGAAAGGTGCCTTTGCTCGTTGCCATTTTGCCGCCGCACAATAAGAAGCTGGCACTGCTTGCTGTTCTCAAGCGTCAAATTCGCCTCGCTTATCTCAAAGACACCCGCAAACCTCACAAGCCGAGCTATGGGGGGCTGTTCTCAACCGATAGCGCGCGATGTCAAAAAGCTGGACTTCCATTTCAATGCCAATTAATTTAGAAATGTGCTCTTAGTGCACGAAGGTGGACTTTGTTCTGATAGCCGCGTTGCCGAAGGCACTTGCGAAGCTAACATTGATCGCCAGGTATTCAGGCAGGAAGTCTACTGTAAAGTCTTTAATGTGTGACCAGCGGTAGGCAGTGTTGTAGAGAAGTTGCCGCCACCCAAGCATCCTGGCTTGAAGTAATCTATTATGCGCTTTGTCGATTAGCGCAGGCTTTAATGCCGTCTTGATCGCGAGAGCTTGGAGAAAGTTTATTGGGGTTAGAGGTTAGACAACTCATCTCCGAGATGAGTCTTAAATAAGTTGTCTAACCTTCGGGCTGAGTCGCACAAAGATTTGAATCTAAAGCGACGAGTTGTAGTGGAGCTGACGGGAGTCGAACCCGTGTCCAAATTGGGTATTAGTACCCCGATCGTTCACAGGTTTAGCTTTTCTGATCCTCAAGCGGGAACTGTTCATTATCCCGAACAGTGGGATTCTCTAGTATTGTCTTAGCTAGAAAACCGACCAGAGGCGATCGTCTAGAGCAACCGTTGGGGTTTGTCTACGATCCTTAACGGTGTCAAACCGTAGACGCTCGAACCTATGAGAGGTTTTTGTTAGGCAACTGCTGCTGCTTTACGAGCAAAGGGTACAATGTTGTTCGCATGTACTGTGTTTTGAGCCTGTATTTACGAGAGTGGACTCCCTCTCGACCTGCATCACGTGGTAGCGTTCGCCAACCTGTCGAAACCGTTACAGCCCCGTGCGTTCTCTCATTATAGCGTGAGATTGTGGCCGTGGTAAATGGTTTCTAAAATTGAGCCACTCCCCCGGCTGAAGCACGGGGGATTCTGGCTAGGAGTTGGGTACAG
>NZ_JBJPHU010000052.1:0-43962 GCF_052939515.1 Phormidesmis sp. 146-33 | reverse complement strand
AAAGTATTGGTCAATACCCGTACTCACTTGATTCATCCCTTTGTTCAGCAACGCCTAAATTTCTTTTCAAATGCTAATTCGAGCAAGCCAGCGTTTCTACAAATACTAGACAAAAAATAGAGACGCGATCGCCACGTCCCTACCATTAACGCTTAGAGATTGAACCTTTGAAACTCGACTAGCTGAGAGACTCCAGGTAGTCACGCACCCGATTACGGCGTTTGGGCTGACGAAGTTTTTGTAAGGCCTTAGCTTCGATTTGGCGCACCCGCTCACGAGAGAGGTCTAAGGCTCGACCGATTTCTGCCAGCGAGTAGGGATGTCCGTCACTCCCCAAACCAAAGCGCATTTGAATCACGTCTCGTTCGCGATCGGTCAGATCTGCCAGCAGTTGTAGCAAATCACGGCGCAGCGACTCACGCATCAAGGTTTCTTCGGGCGACACTTCTTCGGTTTCGAGCAAATCGCCTAGCTCGGTATCTTTCTCTTTGCCGACTTTGGTTTCAAGAGAAACCGATCGCGGCACTCGGATCAAGACTTCTCGCACTTGGGCTGGCTCCATCTCCAACTCAGTGGCGATGTCCTCAATGCTGGCGGTGCGTCCTTTTTCTTGCGAGATTTTGCGCTGCGCCTTCTTGATTTTGTTCAGCTTTTCGGTGATGTGGACGGGGAGGCGGATGGTTCGGCTTTGAGTGGCGATCGCTCGTGTGATGCCCTGACGAATCCACCAGTACGCATAAGTGCTAAAGCGGTATCCCTTAGTGGGATCAAACTTCTCAACCGCTCGCTCTAAGCCCAACGTGCCTTCTTGAATCAGATCCAGGAGTTCCAGCCCTCGGTTTTGGTATTTCTTGGCAACTGACACGACCAGACGCAAATTGGCCTTGATCATGTGCTCTTTTGCAGACAGTCCTTGATTTTGAATGTCTTCTAACTCTTCAACGGGGAGGTCAACCAGCTTGGCCCAATGCTGCTTACCTTCTGCCAGGATTGGCTTAAGATCAGGAACCGTCACCTCGGCTGCCGCCGCCCAACGCTCTAGAGAGGGACGATGCCCCAGACTCGACGCGAGACGATCGCGCGCCTCAATCAAGGACACATAGCGCTGAATCGGGACAATACCCTTGGTTGCCGCTTCGTTGCGCTCCTCTAGCAGCCGCATGTAGCGTTGCACTCTCTGCGCTTCTGAAACTTCTTCATCTCGCCCCAGCAACCGAACGCGACCAATTTCTTGCAGGTATAGTCGCACCAGGTCAGTCGTCCGTCGAGTTGGAGTGCGAACTCTGTCCGCGTATTCTATTTCCAAATCGATCAGGTCAGGTTCTGTATCGCGATCGGCGAAACCTGCTTCAAAGCCCTGAGCATAGGACGGGGGACGAAACTCATTGGGGGAGGTTTCGTAGTCTGCATCAGCGTAGAAGGAAGTTGCTGGCATCATGTTCGTTTCGGGTGCTCTAGGTGAAATGGGCAGTCGGTTGCTTTAGCTGCTTTGTCGTAGTGTTCCCGCCATCCGGGGCTAAGGAACACAAGTCGGGGTTCCGCAAGCTTCTACCACATCCGACTCAAGTGAATCTGGGGACTATCTTCTTGAAAATCTTCAGGGACACTCTATCTATCTACAGGCTGTGAATCGTGAATTCGGAATCAAAGAGAAGTAGTTTTGCTTCTAAAAACCGATTTCTTGCCTTGCCTGGGGAAGTGGAAAGGGCGATCGCGAGCGGGTTAGTTCGATCAGTGAATTAACCTACATCACTTCTACGGCAATTTCCCGATGTCTTTCTCCCTGACCTTGCATCTTCATGCAGGCTTTTAATGAAGCTGGGATTTGGTTATGAAGCGATGAAGTGATACGTGAGGACTGTAGCCACCATTCAGGGAATCTACGGAGTTAGTTTAAAGACAAAAAAATATATCTTAATCCAGTTGACAAAAGGCTAGGAGTTTGGGTCTATATTGCTCGATTTTTTAGAACTCTAAAGAATAAACAAACTTTCTGTGTGCAATCAAAAAACTTTATAAATATCTAATTTGTGAATATCTATGTATTTAAGTTGAAATATTTTCAAAGTAAGCGCAGATTTATGACCAATTGTTCCAAAAGTTTCGTACTGTTTGAAGCTCTATTACGACTCTAGTTTCTATTTCTTACGAAACCGAATTTTAAGCCAGGTTAACGATAAGAATTGATTCTAGAGAACTCAGTCAGGATGCTGAATGTGTCTATGATTTCTCTAGATTCTGTAAACTTGCCCTCGCGTCTCGGCAGCATTGGAGCGTCTGAAAGAACGGATTTCGTCCCTTAGTCTCGTTCATTGTAAAGAACAAGAACGTGGTTTCTATCGGTTAAGAGAAACGGTTGAAAGCAACGATCGCAGACAGCTTGGCAGATTCCCTGGTTCATTTAAGGAGAGGTTCATGACGATCGCCATCGAAAAAGAAGCTGAATCTGATCATCAGTCAATATCTGAAACAAAACTCCATAAAAAAATCGGCATTCCAAAAGAAATTTTTGCGGGTGAATGTCGGGTTGCAGCGACTCCAGACACCGCCAAAATTCTGCAAAAGTACGGCTTTGAAGTGTTGGTCGAATCGGGCGCTGGAGACTGTGCAAATTTTCCTGATGAGGCTTACAAACAAGCAGATTGTCGGATTATTTCTGACGCTGAGACGCTGTGGAATGAGTCAGATTTGGTGCTGAAGGTGCGCGCACCCGGATACCACCCGATTTTGAACAAGCATGAAACCGAATTGCTGCGCGAAGGCGGAACATTAATTAGCTTCATTTGGGCAGCACAAAACCCAGATTTGTTGCAAAAGCTGGCGGATCGGAAGGCAACGGCTATCGCGATGGATGCGGTGCCTCGGATTAGTCGGGCCCAAAAGCTGGATGCCTTGAGTTCGATGGCCAACATTGCGGGATATCGAGCGGTCGTCGAGGCGGCAAATCAGTTTGGGCGATTTTTTACAGGACAGATTACGGCAGCCGGGAAAGTGCCTCCTGCGAAGGTGATGGTGATTGGGGCTGGGGTGGCTGGGTTGGCAGCGATCGGGACGGCACGAGGATTGGGGGCGATCGTTCGGGCGTTTGATACTCGTCCTGTCGTGAAAGAACAGGTTGAAAGTTTGGGTGCTGAGTTTCTCGAACTGGATTTTGAGGAAGACGGCAACGGAGCGGGCGGCTATGCCAAGGTGATGAGTCCCGAATTTATCAAAGCTGAGATGGATTTATTTGCCGCTCAAGCCCAAGAAGTAGACATCATTATTACGACGGCGTTGATTCCAGGGAGACCTGCGCCAAAATTGATCACGACTGCGATGGTCGAGAGCATGAAAGAAGGCTCTGTGATCGTGGATATGGCAGCCGAGCAGGGTGGAAACTGTGAAGTCACCAAGCCGGGAGAAATTTATCGCTACAGCGGAGTGACGATCGTTGGCTTGACCGATCTGCCGAGTCGCATGGCCAACCAAGCCAGTCAGCTTTACGGCAAAAATTTGTGTCACCTGCTCGACGATATGGGCAGAAATGACAATTATCGAGTGGATCTCAATGATGAAGTGGTGCGCGGTGCATTAGTCGTTCATGAAGGCGAAATCACCTATCCCCCGCCAAAGCCACCTGCGCCTGTAGAAACCGCGAAACCTGCTCCTAAAGAAATGTCTGCCGTTCAGCCGGCCCAGCCTAAGAAAAAGAACACCTGGATTTGGCCAGTTCTGATCGGGGCTGTTTTGGTCGGAATTGGCATCAGTGCGCCGCCCTCGTTTCTATCCCACTTCACAGTGTTTGTGCTGGCTTGTTTTATTGGCTGGCAGGTGATCTGGAATGTGAAACCCGCGCTGCATACACCTTTGATGAGTGTGACCAATGCAATCAGCGGCATCATTATTATCGGTGGAATGCTGCAAATTTCTGGCCCACTGACCTCTGCGACGACGATTTTGGGGGCGATCGCCATTCTGATCGGCAGCATCAACATCGCAGGCGGATTTTTGGTGACTCAACGAATGCTAAAAATGTTTCAAAAATAGAGAGAAACCCCATGTCAGAAAGCATTTCAACGGTCGCTTATATTGCGGCGAGTGGCTTGTTTATTCTCAGTCTGGGTGGACTTTCTAATCAGGAAAGCGCTCAAAAAGGCAACCTGTTTGGCATTTTGGGAATGCTGCTTGCGTTCATTGCGACGGCTTTGAGAAACGATGTGTCAGGCTACGGTGTGTTAGCGGGGGCGATCGTTCCTGGAGCCATCATCGGAGCGATTTTAGCGGCACGAGTCGCTATGACCGAAATGCCTGAGCTGGTGGCCATGCTGCACAGTTTTGTCGGAATGGCAGCCGTTCTGGTTGGCATCGGAAATTATCTCAGTCCGCAGTCTCTCACCGGGGTCGAAGCAACGATTCACGAGATCGAAATTTTTATTGGGGTGTTTATTGGAGCGATTACTTTCACCGGGTCGATCGTCGCCTTTGGCAAACTGCGCGGCATTCTCAGCAGCAAACCTCTGATGCTTCCGGCGCGTCACTTTTTGAATTTGGCGATGTTGGGCGCTTGTGGCTGGCTAGGATTCCAATTCATGAACGGGGCGGGATTGCAGCCGTTGTTAGTGATGACCGCGATCGCTTGTCTCCTGGGAATTCATCTCGTGATGGGCATCGGGGGTGCAGATATGCCCGTGGTGATTTCGATGCTCAACAGCTATTCGGGTTGGGCGGCGGCGGCGGCAGGCTTCATGCTCTCAAATGATTTGCTGATCATCACAGGAGCGTTGGTCGGCAGCAGTGGCGCGATTCTCAGCTACATCATGTGTAAGGCGATGAATCGATCGTTTATCAGTGTCATTCTCGGTGGGTTTGGGGCGACGGGATCGAGTGCGGCAAAAAGCAGTGAACCTGTGGGTGAAGCCAAATCGATTACCACTGAGGGCGCGGTGGAACTGCTGGAAAACGCTAAAAGTGTGATCATCGTCCCCGGTTACGGAATGGCCGTCGCTCAGGCTCAACACCCGATCGCTGAAATCACTAAAGAGTTGCGCGATCAAGGCATCAAGGTGCGGTTTGGGATTCACCCCGTAGCGGGTCGTCTGCCGGGACACATGAACGTCTTGCTGGCTGAGGCGAATGTGCCCTATGACATCGTGTTAGAAATGGATGAAATTAACGAAGATTTTCCTGAAACCGATGTGGTGTTGGTGATTGGGGCAAACGATACCGTGAATCCGAGCGCGATGGAAGATCCGGGAAGCCCGATCGCAGGAATGCCCGTCTTGGAAGTTTGGAAGGCCAAAACTGTGATTGTGATGAAACGCAGTATGGCCAGTGGCTACGCAGGCGTGGAAAACCCACTGTTCTATAAAGAGAACGCCCAAATGCTGTTTGGCGACGCACGCAAAAATGCGGATGCGATCGTGGGTCAGTTAAGCGTTGCGATCGCTCGTTAAGTGTTGCATCGGGCAACCGTGAAGGCTCAAATTTGAGCTTTTGCGTCTCTAAAAGGTCAAACGTCATGGTTATTTCGCCCGTTTGAGATGAAAGTCTTGGAGGGGCGATTTTTTTAGGGATGAGGGATGAGGGATGAAAGGAAGATTAGAACTTGGCGTTGCTGATTGGAGAGAAATCTGTGAAGATTGCCAATCCTCTCGCCCCCTAAATCCCCCATTTTGGGGGACTTTGAAACGTTTGGTTCTAAGCATTGCAAGGCTATGAGGCGATTCATCCCGTGATTCAGCGATACCAGATTTTCGCTATTGGCACTGATGAATCAATAAAAATTTCATCCCTCATCCCTCATCCCTCATCCCTCATCCCTCATCCCTCATCCCTCATCCCTCCTATGTCGATCGCGCGTCAAAATGCTCATTACTTCTCCCGGTCTGGGCGCGGGTAATAGCGGACTCCAATCATTCACTTCGGCAAAACTGAGACTGTACAGCGTGTGAATCGTTTCGGTGACCCCTGCTGGAAAGCCGATGATCAAAATTCTCACCTTTTCATAACTAGTCGGCGGCTCGTCGTCAGACAGAAAATCACGCAGATTGTCAGACATTTGGGGCTTCTCCTAAATTTTGGGATGCAGGAAGGCCCAAAAACCTAGCCATCCCACAAGCAGGACAAAGCAGGATGACTAGGAGGAATGCTATGATTCTCCATTAGCCTCCACGCTGGTGTTATGCAGCTTGAGGGTTAGCCGTTCTCTGCTGCGACCAACAGCTTTGAGCGGCGACGACTAGAGTTTTTGGGTATCCGGTTGCCGAACACTTCACGCAAGGCAACTTAACCAGTGAGAGTACAAGAATTTCTCTGTAAAAGTCAAGTAATTTTTGCAGTGAGTTTGGGATGCTTGCGTCAAAATTTGAGTGCGGCTTCTGATGTATCACCCAATCCTCCAAAAAGTTATCCATTCAAATAAGATGGCTTACGTGAGTTGGAGCCTGGAAAAGCTTAAACACGTCAAAATGGCTAAACATCTGAGCTAAGGCGTAGCCTGAAGCCGTTTGAGCGTTTTAAGTTGTAAAACAAATGGTTTATGACAGAGAGAGTAATTTGTTAACTACTAGCAAAGGATCAAAACCGAGCCACGCATTCTCCTTCAATGCCAAAGTACGTTCCGTCAAAAGATACTCAACGAGCTTTACACTAATCTGATTTCCAGATATGTGCACTGCTTGAAGCTCGTTATTAAAGGCTTCCAAATCTTGCTGCGTTTTAAGCGAAATACCGCACACCATTGCCAAACCTGGTATGACAGCCCATCTCTTTATTACTTCAAGCTCATCTGCAAGCTTCTTATCATTTTCACTAATCTTTTGAGGAGGCATTATGCCAGTGAAGTATCTAAAAGACTCAAGAGCATAGCTAAACAGTTCAATAGGTAGTGTTGCAATTGCATTCGCTAGTGAAACAATTGGAAGTAAATCTTTATGTTGATCTGCTGCTATCCATCGCTCACCACTAATAGTCTTATATATCATTTTGGGTGGCTCTGGAAGGATAATTCCTTGCGTGCGAGCTACAAAGGCTAACCCCAATAAAGTGTCATACATAAGTCTGGTTATTTCTTTTGCCTCTAATTTCATGCCTACAGCATAAAGATCCAAGCATGTAGCATTCCAGATGGTATTGACAGCACCAAAAGATCCATATGGAATCTGAGAGTAATTTGAGAGTTGAGAAAACTGGGAATCACCTATGAGCGAATACAACCTCGCACGTTCATTTGCTCGTCTTAGTAATCCATAATCAGTTCTTGCGAATAGTTTTAGAACTTTGATAGCTGAATTAGTAATATTTGCAGACTGCAATGTGGCGCTGACTGGTTGAATCACTAGCTTGCTAGCACTTTTCTCACCAGATACATAACCTGTCAGTCCTTTTTCTCTGACTTCATGAGCTAAACGAAGAAGAGACATAAAAGCTTCTATGGCAATATCGAAATCTCCTTCTTCTTCGACAGCTAAATGGGCTAGTTTTGATAGAACAATGCCATTAGGATGACCAGAATTACTCCTTAGAGCCAATAGATCTTTCTCAAAAGCCTCTCGTATTTTTCTTAAGAGAAGTGACGTTTGGTTGTTGAATTGATTTACTGAAATGAACTCAGTAGATTCTGCAAGCCCCAAGAACTCTTTACCCCATACAGAACCAAAGTGAGCATTAATCAGACTATAAGAAGTTTCCTGAGGGAAATTCCTTATTTTTTGAGAAATATCCTGTACGTCCCACACATCCCAAGTTGGAGTATTACTTACGACATCTCGCACTCTAGCAGTTGCTTCACAACTTAGTAACAAGATATATCGATCAGCATGATATGTGGCTTTTTGAATAGCTTTTCTAGCTTTACTCTCTATATACTTTTCATATTGCTTGCACTGAAATGCCCACTTCTGTCCATTTTCTAAATCAGCAAGTATATCAATTCCTTTTTGAGGGTCTCCTTGCGTTCCATAGCGATGACAGTTTTTTGTTTCAGGAAGTTTAGATATGAAATCAAGGCAGAACGACTCGAACCGATCCCATGAGAAGTTAGGATCATTCAGGGGTAGCTTATCTGGGCGTGGTGAGACAGGGGGCAAAACCATAATTGCAAAGCACAAACAGCTTTAACAGAGGGTAGCATAGGAAAAATTTGCTGAAATGAAAGTCTAGAGGTGACCTACACGGTTCACGCAGTATAGTAATTCTGTTGGAGCGAACTGTCAAAGTTGGTCGGTGTTGTAGTAGAGGTAATCGACGGCTGCTCAATAGATCCATTAGCTCGTCAGACTCGAAAGCCCAATTTAAGCTTTAGATGCGTTTGCCCCGTGCAGTGAGTTCGGGGCGATGACTTCATCAAACTTGTTTCTGAGTCAGGTAAAATTTCAGGCGTTCGATCGAGCCTCCCTCTATTTGAAGTGGCTGGTCTATGCGATCGCAAACTCGGTCAACGATCGCTTACTCGGTGGTTGAAAGCCCAAAACAATATCGCTTTTTGGCACTCCTGCCTCTAACAAATCATCTACAACACATAGATCCGTCATATCTTCTTCAACCCAAATCTTGTTATTCTTAATACGAAGATATATCACAATGTATTGAACATGTTTTTTCCCTTCCCAGCCTGATCGAAACCACAAATATTGGTCGCGTTGATCATCCAGAGCAAGCAGACTTTCTACATCAGAATCAGAAAGCTTCATCATTTGATGATAGTCTGTCAAAATTTTTGTAATAATTCTGCGATAGTGTTCTATTTTGTCCATTGCACAATCTCTTCTTCTTCAATGTTGATTACCAGCAAAAAAAGCTGGTTGCTATTAACCACAGCTTGCACAGATTTACGTTGAAAAAACTTCTCGTAAACAACATCATCAATGGCTAAATAAAGTGTGTATTCAGGTTCCGTTAGTTGAATTAAATTACGGTAGACAATGTACTGGCCCAGCGCTGCATGAAAATCGTACATTGGCGATCGTCCCACAAAACTCTTGACCTCAACCACAATTTTTTGTGAATCTCTCTGCGCGGCGATTACCCCTTCAGGGAACTGCGAAGCAATCGGTCTTTCTGCTGCTAAGTCAGCATACAATTCAGCATCTTCATATTTGATCAAATAAGGGTCGGCTGTAATTGTCCACCCATCTTTAATTAATGCATTTTTGACTGCATCGTGGTAAAGATATCTTGCAGGCATGTCAATACGATTGAAGATTCTTTGATTTTAGCGTAAACTCGATAGAGTTTTTTCGCTTTGGTATTGAGCGCTGTAGGTCTTTCCTATTTGCCTCAAGTGTGAGTGAGCTGTTTAATGAGTTAGAGTGTTGAACGATCGCCTATTTTCATCAAAAACAGGAGTTCTGAGGTTATGAATTCACCCCTGACAAATTTAAGTGATGCGATCGCGACAAACCTGCAAAACTCGATCGGTCTCTCTATTCAAAACTGGCTCGAAGCTCATCCAATCACTGCCTGGATGGTTGCTCATCCCCTCTGGGTCTTGGGACTCGTTGTATTGGCATTTTTTCTATTTTGGGGACTGCTGAATCTAATTGCTCGTCTTACCGAACGGCTCTGGCTAATTGTCCTTCAGGCACCCATCAAACTAATCTACTGGCTGGGCACACTGATATTGAAACCTTTCTCAATACGATCGTTAGAAGGCAGAAAACAAACTTCTAAAGAACAGCTTAAAGATGCGATCGAGCAATTAGAAGAACTTAAAAGCGAACAAGAGAAGGTGTTGAAGAAAATTAAGTCCCTATTAGCTTCTCAACCACAAAATTGAGCGCGATCGTTCCTTGGAGATTGTACTTATCTTTTTCGTCAAGACAAAATCAGTTTGGGAAAATCTAGCGAATTGATGGGAATGCAGTTTCAAAAACTCCTGGACGATCGAAGCGTCTGTGTCCACTATAATGTAGCTGAGTTTCAAGAAGATCTCAAGACCAAGTGAGGCACGAGCGAAGAAGTACAGGTTGTGAGATTCGGGTACAGCGCTCTGTTCTGCTGCTATTTACGTTCGAGTACTCGACCTGTTCCTACGATGTGCGGCCCTTCCTGAATATTGAATTTAGCGTCTTTGACAAAGGCAGAGTAATCAACTCTTGGATAATACATCAATTGGAAAAGTATTTTTGCGGTTCTACCTGGGTAAACAACTCTATAACCGTCAGAATCTTCAATCTCGAAAACACGAACACCGAGGTAAGTAGAATCAGGTGGCACAACAAGATGCGGTGCATAACCAACCAGAAACTCACAGTGCCTCCCGCCATCGGCTTCTGCTCTCATATGAACCTGAGCAATGATGTATGACTTCATATTCTGAAAGTATGACAACGCCACCCATCCGCACATGGCAGTAAAAAGGTTGCGTTCAGCGGCGGTGAGTAATCTTGAATTCCCACCAACCCTCTTTATTCTGCCGCTGCAACGCAGTTGTTATGCGACGGCTGTTTGACTTATAGCAATTTAACCCTGAGTAGTTACCTTAAATCGTCGCTTGGATGAACTGCATTTTCCTTTTCAAAGGTTCGCCATAAGTAAACTCCGATCCAGGCGCTCCAAATTTGTAGAGGAAAAACAGCGAATCTTTCCATACCGCCCTGCCCGAAAACAAAGTGAATTTGACCCAGAAATAGAGCCGTGGCAACAAGCCCAATCGCTCCCAAAGGACGGGAATAGGTGCGGACTGTTGGCAACATGTTCTTTCTCAGTAAGCTATCAGCGAAAATAAGTCCGAGGTTTCCACAAAAGAAGACGAGCAATGCCCCTAGTATGTGAAGGCTCTCGTCCAAATCCGCTGGTGCCATCCCCACCAAAACCCATCCAAGTCCAGCCAGCAAAATAAAAATGAGAGAGCTTTTCGTCAAGAAACTACGCCAACGAGATCTTGTCAACAGCAAGCCGATTATGAGCAAGACACCCTGGATCACAAACGAGGCGTTCATCCAACCGTGTAGAGGCGAGCAAACGTATCTTCCGTCATCACCCCATGCTCCACAATTGACGTTACCAAGATCGCTGATATTGTTATGCGCCCAACTGTATGGCTTAGTCCAAGCAAGTTCAACAACAATGTGAAATACGAAAAACTGAACAGTGCCGAGTATCCAAGCCATGGCACCGAGGCGAACGAGCTTTGAATAGGTGGTCATAAGTAGTTCTCTTTGATGAACGAAGCGAATCCTCGTAAACTCATGGATAATTCTTGCCTGCGTTTCCCCTTTAGACATGATACAAGCTCACTTTGTGTCGCATAACGTTCCGCTTCACCCGCCGCTAGTAAACTCTCGGACTCAACAAAGAAACCCTATACGATCGGTGTGCAAGCGGATTGTTACACGGCATCCATTACGACCTTCAACTCCTGATCGCTGAGCACTTTCGGGGTAACTATAGGGGCACCAGACTCTAGAACAAAGAATGGTGTACGTTTATAGCTACCATCAAGACGAGCTTTAAGCACCATGCCAATGATGCGCAAGGTGCTAGATAGAAGTCCTGTTGATTTTGGCTTATCTTCCCCGATGGCATATTTGGTACTTACGTGCATACGCACAGAGCCGAACGCTCTATCTAACGAACTTTGGTCTGAACTCAAGCAGTTATGAATTAAACCAACGAATGATGTACTGAGGTTTGGAGGAGTATTTCCGATCGGAGTATTACAACAAACAGCATACCATCGCAGCAAGCCATTCGCAGTAAGACGCATACATGTCAGGTTTTCAATGCCTTCGTCAAATGCGATATTTGCGGGGATGGTCTGAATAATGCTAGTACCACCTCTTTCATCAAGTATTTCATTCTCTCGTTTTAGAAAACGGGCGAAGGCTTGGCAATCAGCACAGTAACACACGCATCTATTTACATAGTCATTGCGGTGGAGAGTGCCCTTGAGTTTGCCACAATTGCAGCGAATCGAGTGGGCCATAGTTTTTGTTCCTCTTCTTAAAGAACTCGCCATCGTGTGCAGTATAACGCGCCGTCCGCTGCAACTTGTTAGGCGGCAGTGTCGATCCACGAGCGAGCCGCCGCGGGCGGATCCCTGCCCCTTCGCCCGTCGGAACACGCCTAGGAACCACAACACGGGCACTGACCCGGCACCATGGCGTGTCAGCCGGTGCGGCGGGATCGGGCCAGAGCCAGCCCTCCGACGGCCGTGGCGATCAGGCCACCACGGCCACGATAGCCCCGGCTAGCCCGCCTCCGGTACCGAATCCGCCGGGAGAGGTAGCCACAACTAGCCCACCGACGGCCATGCTGATCAGCCCCGCGGCGAGGGCGACGATGACTCCGAGTCGCCCGGAGGCGGTGCCGAAACGACCGGCGGGACGAACCAGAGCCAGCCCACCGATGACCACGCCGACCAGCCCCAGCACGGCGGCCGAGCTGGCCACGAGTCGGCCGGGGGTCATGCCGTAAGAACTGGCGGTGGCCGGATTTGGTTGATCGGGCTGAGCATGAGCGGACGCAATCGTCAGAATGAAGCTTGCCGCCGCGATGACCGTTGAGGTGATACCGATATGCTTCTTCTTCATGTTGCTCCTTTATGGTGGTTATTGAGTAGATGTGAATGCCGCCTAACTTATGTTTAGACTGACTTGATCTATCTAACTTCATTAATGTAGGTGATTGGGCTGAAAATTGTCTGTTATAAATCTCTAGATTGGGAATTAGGGTAGAGCTTTTATCTAGAAGGCGCTAAAAAAGACGATCGCCCTCTTTCACAAGAACGATCGCCCTTTTTGACCCTTTGAATTTTAATTCAAGCGATCGTGAATAGTCAGGGCTGCGATCGTGCCTTCGACCAAAATGCTACAAACCGTACAACGTTCTAAACCATTCCACAAAAGCTTGTACATCAGAATTTTGGGGTTCAAAATGCGTTGCATAATTGCTTGGTGGAGTTGTCTTCCAGGCGGATCTTGCCACGCTAACCACGAGTAAATGTTTGCTTTATCACATTGAGTTTCTGTGTAGGGCGCTCCTCGTTTTTTGGCTTCCGTAGCAGCTTCTTGAGCATATTGCCAAAGCGTTTCTCGATCGTCTGGAATCATGAAAGCCAGAAAAGTTTCTAACATTCCGCTGATTCTATTGTTTGGCATAATCCAGATTCCGAAATTCACGCCATTTGAAGCTCGATGAATTAAACCTGCTTCTGGCAACTCTTCTGGAAGATCAGAAATACTGGGAAAACAAGCGTTTCTTAAAGCCTGCCAGCGTCGAGCAGCATCCTCATCAGCATCTACAATAATTCCTAGAGCAACCAGATCAGAGGAATCTAATTGGGTAGATATTTCAATTGGATCAATCAATTGGGTATATCCATCATATGCCTCAATGTAAACCGTAGGGTTTTCACGACTTCCCCAATGAATTCCATTTTGTTCAATTAGTTCAGGAATGACACGCTTATCTTGATCTCCTTCGACCAAGAGTTTGTTTCTATGCAATCTTGCCATTCCTAACGCACCTCAATCTCCCGATTTGCGGCAACCACAATTTTACGTTCATCAAATACAACAGAGGTTGATTTTTCTCGTTCAATTCTATGGATTGTAATTCCCTGCTCACTGGCATCTTCGGACTTTGCAATTTCAGCCAGGCTTGTCCAGCAATCACTACTATGGGTTGTTGCAAAAACTTGAACGTTGAGCCGTTTAGCTGTTTCCCATATGAGCTTCCACATATCAGACATAACAGTGAAATGCAGCCCAGTGTCGATCTCATCCACTAGTAAAACGCCTCCTTTTGCAGAGACAACCGATAGTGCAAGTCCTAACATTCGCCACATTCCATCGCCCATGCTCCCGATCGGTACACGCTGATCAGATCCCGAAAGTTTTACAAGAAAACCAGCCCGCGAATTTAATCTGGAGTATGTGTTTTTTCTAGAACTTATCGGTGCAATTCGTTCGATTTTAGGCTCAATGTTATTAAGGGCTTTATTGATAATCTCTTCCTCTGGCTTCAAAACAACGTGATCCTCAAACATCTCAATCATTTCATCGGCTGGAAGTGAGAAAGGAGTTACAAATCGAGTGTTGATTGGTGGACTACCACTGTCTTTGGAGGATCGCCGAATATTGTCTGTAGGCAGACCCAAATCGGTGGAAAGTGGAAACCATCGATTCTTAATTGCGATTTCCTCATTCTCTCGCTCACTTAACCATTGAACAACAAGTTCAGTCTGTTCGTCGTCTAATGTTTCTAAACGATCACTAATGCGCTCATCATTTCCATCAAGCAAGCGTCTTCTCTTAATAACCATACTTAGGTTTTCATCATTGCCATCTCGCAAACCTGAAATGACTAGTTTGCTATCCAGATCAATTTCACGGTTGTAAAAAAGATGGCGGATGTCAAGAACACGACTTTGTACTGTTCGACCACTCGATCTACTTGTATCGATCGGAAAAGCCTCACCTCGACTGGTCATGACATTCTCAAGCGGTTCGAGATTTGCCCTTAAACAAAGTAGTTGAATCGCTTCTAAAATGAAGGTTTTCCCACTGTTATTTGTACCAACCAACAAATTAACCCGGCCGAGTTGCTGAAGCTCAAAAGATCGAAAGCCTCGGAAGTTTTCTATTTTCAGTGACTTCAACATAATCAGCAGATTGTAAAAGAGAGTATTTGGTTTCAGGATAAACGATCGCACCCACCCACAACAAAAAACGACTACAAAGAAAGCGATCGCACTCACTCGCAACAAAAAACGACCAAAAAGAAAGCGATCGCCCTGTTTCACAAGAACGATCGCCCCTTTTCAACTCAATTTAGAATCCAATTCAAACAGAGGTGTCGATTAGTAGTCGAAGTCACCACCGCCGCCCATGCCAGCGCCAGCACCTGCGCCACCGCCATCTTTGGGTTCAGGCTTGTCAACGACAATGCACTCAGTTGTGAGAACCATGCCCGCGATCGAAGCCGCATTTTGCAACGCAGAACGAGTCACTTTTGCAGGGTCAACAATCCCCGCTTCAAACATGTCTACATACTCATTGGTCGCTGCATTAAAGCCCACGTTGAATTCCTTCTCGCGCACTTTCTCAGCAATCACCGCACCGTTTTGACCTGCGTTTTCAGCAATCCGCTTGAGAGGAGCCGAGAGAGAACGAGCCACAATCAGCGCGCCTGTGAGTTCCTCGTCCTTGAGGCTGGTGTTAGCCCAGGTTTCGAGTTCGGGAGAGAGGTGAGCCAATGTGGTGCCACCACCCGGAACGATGCCTTCTTCGACGGCTGCTTTGGTCGCGTTGATCGCATCTTCGAGACGCAGTTTGCGATCCTTCATTTCGGTTTCGGTCGCTGCGCCCACTTTGATCACGGCAACGCCACCCGCGAGTTTCGCCAGACGCTCTTGCAGCTTTTCTTTGTCATAGGAAGAATCGGTTTCTTCCATCTGACGACGAATTTGCTCGACGCGAGACTTGACTTGCGCTTCGTTCCCTTCAGCAACGATCGTGGTCGAATCCTTGGTGATCGTGATCCGACGCGCTTTGCCCAGGCTTTCTAACTTGGCGGTATCGAGTTTGAGACCTGCATCTTCGGTGATCAGTTGTCCACCTGTGAGAACGGCAATGTCTTCGAGCATCGCTTTACGGCGATCGCCAAACCCAGGAGCTTTGACAGCAGCCACGTTCAATACACCGCGTAGACGGTTCACAACTAAGGTAGCCAGCGCTTCTTTCTCGATGTCTTCTGCAATGATGACGAGAGGACGACCGGAACGAGCCACTTGCTCCAGGATAGGAACGAGATCTTGCACCAGGTTGATCTTCTTGTCGGTGATCAAGATGTAAGGCTCTTCCAGAATGGCTTCCATCCGTTCGGTGTCGGTTGCAAAGTAAGGAGAGATGTAGCCTTTGTCAAAGCGCATCCCTTCGGTGACTTCGAGTTCGGTGGTCATCGATTTGCCTTCTTCAAGGGAGATTACACCCTCTTTGCCGACTTTATCCATCGCGTTGGCGATCATCTGACCGACTTCATCGTCGTTTCCGGCAGAGATGGCACCGACTTGAGCGATCGACTTCGAGTCTTCGACCGGACGAGCGTGTTCAGCAATTCGCTCAACCAGAAAGCCAATTCCTTTGTCGATGCCGCGTTTGAGAGCGATCGCATTAGCACCTGCTGCCACGTTGCGAAGCCCTTCTTTGACCATTGCGTGCGCCAAGACGGTTGCAGTAGTGGTGCCATCGCCTGCTGCGTCGTTGGTTTTAGAAGCGGCTTGACGAATCAGCGCAACGCCAGTGTTTTCAACGTGGTCTTCGAGTTCGATTTCTTTGGCGATCGTCACACCGTCATTAACGATTTGGGGTGCGCCAAACTTCTTTTCGAGGACGACGTTGCGGCCTTTGGGGCCAAGGGTCACAGCAACCGCTTCGGCCAAGATGTCCATTCCGCGTTCGAGGGCACGACGAGCGTTTTCGTTGTAGATAATGCGTTTAGCCATGATTCAGTTACTCGTGAGTGGGTGGGATTGGGGAGTAGTCAGCGTTTTGAGGCGATAAACCAGCCGAAAGCTAGTCAACGACTGCCAAAATGTCTTTTTCGGACAACAAAACATACTCTTCGGTGCCGAGTTTGATATCGGTTCCGGCGTACTTTGAGTAGAGAACTTTGTCACCCAGTTTGACTTCTGGCTCTTGACGAGATCCATCATCGCTGCGCTTGCCGGGGCCAACAGCAACGATCTCGCCGACTTGGGGCTTTTCTTTTGCGTTGTCGGGCAACAAGATGCCACCTGCGGTCTTTTCTTCTGCGGCACTGACCTTAACGAAGACGCGATCGCCCAAAGGTTTGACAGTGGACACGCTCAGAGATACGGCTGCCATATAAATTCTCCAAACTATCTAAATGAGGAACAAGTTAAGGGATGAGGGAGGGCTTTGCCCCGCTTTCGCAAGGAGGGATGAGGGATGAATAATATCAAGTGAGCTACGAATTTTGCTTGATTCGCTTGTGGTTAGCTCTGCACTGCCATTCAGCTACGAGCGACGAATCTACTTCATCCCTCATCCCTCATTCTTCCTCCCTATATCCAAGTCTACATGACTTTGAGCGTTGAGTTAGCACTCTCGACTCCTGAGTGCTAATTTACCGAAGGTTGACCCGCAAAGCAACTTTCTCCCTTGTACGGGTTCCCGAACGGGCAGACTAACGAGAGTCTCTAGGGATTGAGGGAAACGATCAGCTTATCTAAGAGTGCGTCGCCCTCTCGATCGAGATAGTCTTGAGCCACACCGATCAGGGCATTGAGGTTGGTGGTGTCAGCGCGATCAATGTCGTCGTAGGCCTTATCGAGGGGAGTTTGAAATCGGAAATAGTTATTGTCTGGCAAGATCTGACGAGCAATATAGTCAACCGCGTCTGCTGACCCATCAAACAGCACATCGATCAGCGGAATTGCCCACTCCAGAGCGCCCCACTCCTGCGATTCTCGGATCGTAATTGGACGGCTGCTTTGACCTGTGCCAAAGGAGGCCACCACAAAATTTTCTAGCGAAATTCTTTGATCACCTGATCGCGCATCATTAATTCTCACGCCTTCTGCGATCGCACAGGCAGTTGGGTTGTTAGCCACCACGCCGCCGTCAACTAAAGGCACCGATCGCCCGTCAATCTGAGTGATGTGAGCCGGAAAGTACACGGGTGCAGACGAGGAGGCTTTGCAAATCTCCCAAACTGGAAAGGAATTATATTTTCGGTACGTGTCTGCTAAAACCTGTGAGCCAGCATTGGGAATCGTTTTGAACACGAGCGCTTCACGGCTGGCGAGATTGTAGCTTGTCACCAAAGTCGGCACTCGTAAATCGCCAAATCGAGCATCGCCAAAAACGCTTCTTAAAACCAGTTCTAGCCCTTTGCTCTCATAGCGAGGAGCATCTAACCCCTGGTCAAAAGTACGACCAAACCGACTCCACAAGCGAGACGCTGGATTTGGAAAAATCTCCTGGGCCCGATCGCGGTAAATCTTAACGATCGTCTCAGTTTTCATCCCCATTGATAAGGCACAGGCAATCAGCGATCCGGTTGAGGTGCCTGCAATTAAATCAAAAAGCTGTCCGATCGGCCTTCCCAGTTTTTGCTCTAAACGGTTAAGCCAGACAGCAGTGATCAACCCTCGGACACCCCCTCCACTCAGAGAAAGAATCCGATAAACCTGAGAATTGGGCATGACTAGAACCTCCTGGAAAGCCAATCGCCCGACCATTATAGGAACTCTTAGGAATTAGGGGTTAGAGGGGTTGAGACTTTCTTGAGCGCTTTATTTCTTTAACTCAGCCGCTTGAGCGATCGCCCCTAGCTGCAATCCGGGTGGGTAACTGCCTTCTTCTTTGATCTGCTTGATCGCTGCATCAGAAATGGGTAGATTCATTTTTTGAGCTAGGGATCGCACGATGTCACCTCGATCGATGACTCCCGACACCGCGCCCGCAGGTGACAAAACGGTAATTCGAGGAATCTCACTCGTTTCCATTAAGCGGATTACCTCAATCAACGAGGTTGCTTCCTGAACGGTCGGCACTTCGTTTAGGGGCTGCACAATACTGAGTAACGTCTGAGTTTCCCATTGGCTACGCTCGACGGTTTGCAGGGCATCGACAGCGATCAGTCCTCGATATCGTCCGTCAGACGCGGCAAAGTAGACCGGAGCGCGACTTGTTTCCAACAGGTAGTCATCTGCAAATTGTCTCAGCTTTAAGTTGGCATCTACGACTCGAAATTCTCGTGTCATCGCCTCTTGCGCTTTGATTTTGAGCAGAGCTTCTTGAACGTGCGTCAACCGATCGTAGGAACTAGCATTCTGAATAATAAACCAGCCAATGAGAATCAGCCACAGTCCACCTAGAGAAGGTAAGCCGAGGGCAGCGCTGAGTCCTGCGACTTCGATCGCGCCCAGAGTAATTGCCAACCCGCCTAACGTTTTGCCTGCTTTTGCGGCCCATTGAGTGCCTTTTGCCTGACTGCCCGTTAGCTTCCAAATCGCTGCTTTGAGAACTTGACCCCCATCTAAAGGCAAGCCAGGAAGCATGTTGAAGATTAGTAGAACGAGATTGACACCTGCCAGTTGATTGGCTAAAACCCGCAGCGGACTATCCAGTTGAGGCAGTTGAGAAACCAGCAAGCTCAGAAGTAAGAAGAGAGCTAAACTGACCGCCGGGCCAGCAATTGCCACCTGAAACGCTTTACCAGGAGTCTTGGGTTCTTGTTCGATCGTGGCAACCCCGCCAAAAAAGAATAACGTAATTGACTTAACTTGAATTCCTTGAGACTTTGCGACCAGACTGTGACCCAACTCATGCAGCAACACAGAAGCAAAAAATAGCAGTGCCATACTGATTCCGGTTGCCCAGGCGATCGTAGACTGCCAACCAGGATATTCAGACTGCCAGGACAGTGCGTATCCGGTCGAGAACAAGATCAGCACAAAAAACCAGGATGTATCGATTAAAAGCGGAATGCCGAAAAGAGTGCCGACCCGCTTGCCAGTCTGCATGACCTGTCCTCTGCCTCGTCTGTAGGGTATCTACCTCCAGCATAAATGACGAGAGGAAGGGATGAGGGAGGAAGGAGGAGGGATGAGGGGCGGTAAACACTACAGCAGTTCTATCTGGCACATCAATTCAGGAGTTTTATCTTGATCAAGCGGTCGGAAATCCAGCCGCAACCTATTTGTAAGTGCGCGAGGTTTGAACTTACCTTTGCTCAGGAAATCTAGAGAGATTTCGCAGGGTCTGCTACCCACGATCGCACTTTTCAAACATCCTCTAATTGCCGCACAAATCATTTCTGCACAAAATGAATAGCACCTTGAATGGCTACATCCCTCCTCGCGAAGCGGAACGAAGTTCTCCCTCCTTGCGCAGCGGATTACCCCCAAAGGGGGAACAGATCATCGAAGTTCTCCCTCATCCCTTCTAAAGAACGCCCGCGTTGCTCAAGCCGAGAATGACACCTGCTCCCAAAACGTGTCCAAAGCTCATAGTGGCGAGAAGTTCGGGGAGTCCAAAGCCTTCAAATAGGGCAGGCTCTTTGAGGGGTAATTTGGGGCCAACTCCGCGATTTTGGATCGCATAGCGCCCGATCGCCACCGCAAACAAACAGCAAAGACTCATGGTAATGCCGACGGCGGGAGACCACTCGATCGTACGGGCGGTTGCAACGGCGAATAAAGCAGTATTCATTAAAGGTTCTCTCCTGATTGATAAACTGGGACGAACACAGAGGATTATAGGGGTTCGACTTTTGCGTTTTGAGTTTTAAGTTGATCCGGATTCAAAACTTAAATACTCTGAAACATTTAGAAATACTTAACGAGCGATTCAATGAGTTTACGAGTCAAAATTTGTGGCATCACCCAGCCAGACCAGGGGAGCGCGATCGCCAATCTGGGCGCTTCTTCGCTAGGGTTTATCTGCGTTTTGGGCACCCCGCGCTACGTTTTGCCAGAGCAGATTTGCACCATTGCGGATCAGTTGCCGATCGATCCGGTCACGGGCAAATCGGTCGATCGAGTGGGAGTCTTTTTGGATGCATCGCTTGAGGAAATTTGCAGCGTTGTTGCGATCGCTCGTTTGACCAGCGTCCAGCTTCATGGCACCGAGTCGCCTGCTTTTTGCGATCAGTTGCGGATGGCTTTGCCTGCGATCGAAATCATCAAAGCGCTAAGAGTCAAAACGTCCGCAGCTTTGAGTCAGGCAGACTTTTATGAAAATTGGGTCGATGCGCTCTTGCTGGATGCTTACCACCCCAACCTGCCAGGCGGCACAGGCGAAACGTTGGATTGGTCAGCGCTGCAAAACTTTCGTCCTGGTTGTCCCTGGCTGCTGGCTGGCGGACTCACCCCCGATAATGTGATCCACGCCTTGAGTCTCGCCCGTCCCGATGGGATTGACTTGTCTAGCGGCATAGAAAAAGCCCCAGGCGATAAAAACCTGGAGCAAGTTGCAAAACTATTCGATCGGCTAAAAAGTCGCAAGCAGTAGCCAAAATTTTGTTTGCGATCGTGAACTAAAAAACCGAGTGAATTTTTGACTATCCGTTTAGAGCAGCGTGAATTTGGTTAAGCTCCCTCGCTGCGTTGGTCAGATCTTCTGCCCCCAAGCTGCTGATTCTGGGGGATTTAGGAGGCGTTCCCGGATCTGCAAACGAGGCGAAAAAGTTGCTCAAAACTGACTTTAAGTTCACGTTGAGCCACGATCGTGAGCAAACGGCTGAAACTACCCAAAAACTACCAAAAAGACGGCTGATGGCGAATCAGATTGAGATACTCTTCACGAGTCTTTTGATCATCCTGAAAAGCACCCACCATCGCACTGGTTACTGTCCAAGAGCCTGGTTTTTGAACGCCACGCATCACCATACACATGTGAGTGGCCTCCATGACAACCGCCACACCTCTCGGCTCCAAAACTTCTTGAATCGCCTCCGCCACCTGTCTCGTTAGCCGTTCTTGAACCTGCAAACGGCGAGAATACATTTCTACAATCCGGGCCAGCTTGCTCAAGCCAACTACCTTTTGGTTGGGAATGTAAGCAACGTGCGCCCGACCCATAAACGGCAGCATGTGATGCTCACAGAGGCTAAAAAAGTTGATGTCTCGCACCAGCACCATCTCATTGTGCCCCTCATCAAAAATGGCACCGTTGACCAGATCTTCGAGCGATTGATCATAGCCACTGGTGAGAAAGCGCATCGCTTCGGCTACTCGTTTAGGCGTTTTGAGCAGTCCTTCACGTTCTGGATCTTCGCCCACGCCCAGCAGCATGGTTCGCACGGCTTCCATCATTTCGTCGTTACTCACCTCAGATGGCGGGTGCAGTTTGGCTTCTTGTCCGTTGAGCGTGTTGCGATCGGGTCTCGGTTCCAATCCTTTAACGCCTTTGGAGGCGGGTGAATTAGAAGCGTTGGAGCCGTTTGGAGAAGCAATAGTCATAGTGAATCCAGGTAAGGTGGTCAGTGAAAAATCTGTGAGAAAATAGGGTCACGGCACGATCGCCGTCGAGATCAAATCCAATTGAGGCTAGAGATTGGACTCTAAAACGTGCCAGCGTTGGGCATCAGAATCAATTCTTCGATCACCGCTTCTTGAGGAACCAGAGCCGCATACAGAATCGATTGAGCGACCACATCGGGGGTTAGCATCTGAGCACGATCAAAGTCTGCCTGCACCGTGTCGGTATCCCAGATGGGCGTATTGACAGAGCCGGGAGAAACCGTGACGACGCGAATGCCGTGGGCCCGTTCTTCGGCAGCCAGTGTTTTGGAGAGAGCCAGCAGACCAAATTTGCTGACGCAGTAGGCTCCCCAATCAGGAAAGGTTTGATGCGCGGCGATCGAAGCCACGTTGATAATGGTGCCTTGATGTCGCTCACGCATTCCCGGCAGCACACCCTGAATGCACTGCAAAACGCTGGTCACATTTAGATTGAGAACCTGTTGCCAATCGTCCAGCGGCATGTCCATCAGGTTGCCTGTATAGCCCATGCCAGCATTGTTGACGAGGATATCTAGCGGCGTGAATTCGTCTGAGATCGTCTGAACTTGCGACCGCACCTGAGCGACCTGCGCCAGATCGATCGGGTAGACCTGCACCTTGACTCCAAGCTGTCTTGCTTGCTCTGCTACTGCGTCTAAGCGCGATTGAGAGCGGCCGACGAGAGCCAAATGAATGCCAGCTTTTGCAAACGCCAGGGCAGTTGCTTTGCCAATTCCACTACTTGCCCCAGTAATTAGGGCGCGTCGTTCTAGATTGAGGGTCATGAAATACTTGTGATAACTCGTGATAACTCAAACGGGGTCAGACATTCCGGGAAGTGCCAATCTGCTCAAGTAGCGCAGCAGGATTGGGCTTTGAACTTGCGAACTGAACGGGGTCTGGACTTTGCGCACTAAAGACTCAAACTAGTTCAGGGGCACAACTCAACCGTCAAGGGGTTTGCAGGAATGCAGAAACGGGTGGTTCACTAATTAAAAAAACTCCGCATGTTGAGTAACCGGAAATCGCAGCAATCGCCCCAAAGGGAAATTGCTCTGGAAATTGCTCTATATCGCGTCAAACCTGACTGCCTTCACTGATCATAATCCGCAATGAAACGAAAACGTCACTGCGAGCAACCCTCCCAGATGAATGAAATGTAAACCTTTGTTAAGGTGAATTATATCACTGGCGCAGATTGGAAAGCTCTAGCTGCCAAAATTTTGACTGTCTTTGGTTGCCCACTCCCTCTTTAGACCGTTGTTTCTGCAAACACGCCGATGCTGCGAAACTTTTGATAGCGAAGTTCTCGACGCTGTTGGTTAGTGAGTTGATCCAATTCGTCCAGGTTTCTGAGAATTGCCTCTTTGAGAGTGGCAGCGGCCATCAGGGGGTCAGAATGGGCCCCGCCGATCGGCTCTGCCAAAATCTCATCTAAAATGCCCAAATTCTTGAGATCGGCTGCGGTGATTTTGAGCGCTTCGGCGGCTTGATTAGCTCTGGCAGCGTCTTTCCAGAGAATCGCGGCGCAGGCTTCTGGCGTAGCCACGGTGTAGACAGAATGCTCAAACATTAACAAGCGATCGCCCACGCCAATCCCCAACGCGCCACCTGATCCGCCTTCTCCCACCACGGTACAAATGATCGGCACCTCTAACCGAAACATTTCTCGCAGGTTGTAAGCGATCGCTTCTCCTTGTCCCAATTCTTCGGCGCTTATACCGGGGTAAGCTCCAGGTGTGTCGATGAAGGTGAGGATTGGCATCTTAAAGCGATCGGCGTGTTCCATCAGGCGCATGGCTTTGCGATAGCCGCTAGGGGAGGCCATGCCAAAGTTGCGGGTGATGTTGTCTTTGGTATCGCGTCCTTTTTGCTGCCCTAACATCAGCACAGGTCTGCCTTCGATGCGGGCGACTCCTCCCACCACTGCCGGGTCGTCATGCCCACCGCGATCGCCGTGTAGCTCCATCCATTCATCGCTGATGGCTTGAATGTAGTCCAGCGTGCTAGGGCGACGAGGGTGCCGTGCGACTTGCATTCGCTGCAAAGGCGACAGACTGCTAAAGATTTCTTGCCGAAGCTGCAAAGCCCTTTCCTCAAGTTGACGAATCTCACCAGATACATCGACTTCATTTTCTTCTGCAAGTTCACGAATCTGAGTAATTCGCGATTCTAGCTCGGCGAGGGGCTTTTCAAAGTCTAAAAGAATGGGTCTGCGATCGGAGGAGTTTGCCATGCTGCAAATGGGGTCACTTCAAGGGGTTGAGGCTGTTCGTCACCAGAATTACCGTTAGCCACAGAACTTAGCCACAAGACTAATGTTACGGTTTTTAGATCATACGAGAGATCATACGAGTTATTGTCCCGATAAACGACTGCTTGCGGGTAACTCAAAGAGATTGCTTTTAGGGATTTAGCCCGATTTTTGAGTCGAGTGCGAGAGCGGAAGTTGAAACACACCCAGTTTGAAAGTTTTAGAAAAACTAACAGCTTGGCGATCGGGCATAACCCATCCAGAAGGACGCGGTTCAATAGTTTCAGAAATGTAGCACAACTGCCCCTGAAAGCGACCCTGTAACCATTTGATCAGTCCGGGAAATCCTTTCCTTTCGACCATATAGTTGTGCGATCGCGGCTTCCAACCCGAATAGCCATTGACCACTGGAACATTCGTTTTCATGCCCGCCCACATTGCAGAAGTTTGCTCAATCCAGTCAGGATTTTTGCCTGAATCATAAACATAAGCAACTTCACAGCCTTGACTCATCAGTTCTTGTAGTTCTGCTTCTCGATGAAGCAAAGGTGCTTTTTCAAAGCTGTAGGGGTTGATAATAAGTTGTTCTGACATTCCGAATAAACAAATCGTACAAATTAAGGCAAGTCGTGACTTTTTTGAAGCGATCGCTATTCTCAAAAAAGAATCAAGCCCTAACAGAACTGCTATCAGTAAATAAAAGTAGAAGAGCAGGCAAATTCTGGCGACGGCTCGCATTGCTTTTGCTCCGGGAACTAGCGCATGAACCAACTCCCAAAGCGAGTAGTCAAATAAGCTGAGAGAAAGCACAAAGATTGCCAGAGCTGTGATTAAACAGGATTGGATCAGCAGCCTACGATCGGGTTCTAAAAACTTTGATTTTGTAGAAATTAAACAAACAACAAATCCTGTCAATAAAATAATTGTCAAGCCCATAAATAGACGATGTTCCGAAATTTTTGGCAGATTTCTGGACAAAGGAGCCAGGAGCCTGAACCAGGGGCTTCCTTCTGGAGGAGTCATCCAGGAATTGAGCCTAGGCAACATCAATGAAGCAGAGAAAAAGGGACGATCTCCCATCACTTTACCCATCTTTAGATAAGGGTTTAGCAATAGAAAAAGTAAAGTAAACCAGATTAGAAGGGTAGCGATCGCAGTTCGGTAATGAGACTTAAAGTACGCAAATACATTGACTCTTGCCTTCTGGCTCACAAAGAAGACGACTGGAAGAAAGATTAACACACTAAACAAAAACATCCAGCCTAGATAAATACTGGCGAGAATTTGAAGATAAGTGAAGAATAAGAATAGGATAAACCGTCGATTTGTTGGGCTTCTGACAAACCCCCAAAGGAACAAAAAAGCAAGCGGTGTAAAAAATTGAGGAAGTAGCTGCTGGTGTCCAATTTGGGCGGCTCTCGGCATTCCAAACGCAAACAAGAAGCCTCCAAACGCAGACAATGTGGGATGAATTTGAAAATGTCGTAACAGAACAACAAAGCAAAAAAAGCAAAGGGACATCACGCAGATCATCCAGATCTGATAAGCAATATCACTAGATAAAAATCCTCGAAACAACCAATAGAGCGGAGCCGTTCCCCACATATTTTCGGAGAGGGCTAACATGTTTTTGAGCGGGTAGAAAAACGCAGGAGACCATAGCTCCCCAGCATAATTCTGATTAAAAACGACTTGAAAAGAATGTTCTAAAATGTATTGAACCAGTCTGGTATCCCCTGGATCGGTCTGCATTCTAGAAAACCCACTGAACAGCGTGGGATAGAACGACATTACAACCCCAATCAAGCACACGATCGAGTAGGACAAACCTGCGACCCAAAACAAAGGGAGTCTTTTTTGGAGTTTAAAAACTGAGACGGTTTCTCCTGAAAAGTCTTTCATGTTGCAGCGCTGAAGTTATTGAGTAGGAAAGAATTTTTCTGCATGTCTCTTCACAATAGAAACTCACTCTATTTCCTGTGTGAAAATTACCTATAGAGTTCCCAGAAAGAGGGGCAGTATGTAAGTTCTTGCCTAACATCCCTAAAATCTGCTTAAGCTTCTGGCTTGCTGAATAGAAGAAACCTTTGAGGAAAACAAGTTGTATTTAAAGATACAAACGATCGCGCGAATGCCGTCCTTCCAAGTAATTTTCTTACCTTCTTTATAGGTGCGACCGTAATAAGAAATTCCAACTTCGTAGATTCGGCAACCCATTTTTGCAACTTTCGCGGTGATTTCTGGCTCAAACCCAAATCGATTTTCCTCAATTTGAACCGCCTGGATGACCTCTCGTCGAAAAGCCTTGTAGCAAGTCTCCATATCAGTGAGATTAATATTAGTCATCATGTTAGAAAGCGTCGTTAGAAATCGATTTCCAACCATGTGCCAATAGTAAACAACCCGATGAGGCTGACTGCCCACAAACCGTGAACCAAACACCACATCCGCTTTCCCTTCTACGATCGGCTGGATCATGACCGAAAACTCTTGAGGATCATACTCAAGGTCAGCATCTTGAACGATGACAATATCCCCTGTTGCGGCTGCAAATCCTGTCCTCAAAGCCGCCCCTTTGCCACGGTTTCTAGAATGGTAGATCACTTGATTAACCTGAGATTCTACTTGAGATTTCAAAAGTTCTCGTGTACCGTCGGCGGAAAAGTCATCCACAATAATCACTTCCAGGTCTCTAATTGGTGCAGCTTTGACCGCTTCAACGACCTGCATAATGGTGCCTAACTCATTGAAACAAGGAATGATGACTGACAGTTTCATAGTGATAGATCTTCCCAAAAACACCTGTACCGACGCTCAACCCAGTTTTAAGTTTTTAGCTTGCTCAACCTATTACGATCGCTTGACAACGGTGCAAAAGTTATTCATCCAAAACTGAAAATACTGATGTTTAAATTCCTTGAAGTTAGAGTCGTCTACTAAGACTTTTCTTAGCCTTTGGCGATCGTAGTATCGCTTGTGATCTCTAATTTCTGCTTCACTAATAATCTTTAGTTTGTAGGATAAAAACTCTAAAACAGGCTGTGACCAAACTGAGGGAACCGTGAGCACGAGTTTGCCATTGTCTCTCAAAACTCTGTGAATTTCTTGCAGAATTGGTTTTTCTTGCTCAATATGCTCTAAAACAGCCAGCATAGTGACTACATCAAAGCTGGCATCCTCGAAAGGTAGAACGCCGCCCAACATCATTTGAGCCGTTTTAAGATTTCCTGACTGCATAGTAGGCACTTTGAAATCAATGCCCACACCCTGCTTGATGCGAGGGGCGATCGTCTTCAAAAAAGCCGCTTTGGTACCGCAACCCACATCTAAAATTTCTGCGTCGGGTGGGATTTGCGAAATTACTTTTCGTAAGCGCAACCACCGCAACAACGGCTCCAATAGTGCTTCAGGCATAATTTTGAAAAAGTAGCATTCCAAAATACTCAGGATATCAGATAGTGCAAAGCTTAACCTGCTCAAAGCCATTTTGGGGTTGACGACTCACAGCGCTTTAGGTGCCGACTTTTGCAAGGATTTCTAGTAGCGATCGTCCTTCAACGTCATTCATTTCACCTGTTCCAGTGATTACTAAATCAAAAATCATTTTGTACAGACCCGCCTGTGGAGGAAAGGTGACTTCTCCCAAAGCGTTGGCCGTTTTCTGACTTCGAGGTCTTCCAGAGACATAAAGCTGACCCGATTTTATGAGTTGACCTTGCTGATCGAAAAAGCGAATCCTCACATAGACTTCGCCCAACCCGGCTCCAGTCTCATAACCTAACCATGTGGACTTTCCGGTATTTTTAACTTTTGCTTTCAATACATGAGTGGTGCCAGGAGCGACTGATAGTGAAGTCGTAATCGGCTGCTTTTTCTCATCTCTAATTTGTAGAATAGATCCTTTCAGTCCTGCTATGTAGTCTAAATTTCTGGCAGGCTTAGTAATTCTAAAAAATAAGGTTTGAGCATGTCTTTCGATTTGACTATCCCGAAGTTCCCACAATCGCCAGGTACTTTGTGATTGGGCGTAGCTTCTATCAATTGTGATTGGAATCGCCTCCCACATGGATGTCCCAAATGCTCCCACTACTTGAACGAAAAGAGAAAATAAAAGCACAGATAAGAAGACGAAGGTTTGTATGTTGAATAAACTGCGTTTAGTCTCGTTGAGCAATTTTAAGTGAGCTACGATCGTATAGTTAATTAAAAAGCAAACGATCGGCAAAGTATCCGTCAAGAATCGTGGGCCATAGCTATAGCCAGCCCACCAGATTTCAAAGAAGCAGTACTGAATAAAGAGCACAAGTGCAGCTAAGAAAAGGTAAAGAAGCAGTTTCTCATCTCTGTTTGACTTAAGCTTTAAGACTTGTCCCAGACCGGGAGTTGCGTAAAGAACAATAGGAGAAAAAACTAGGAGACCTCTACTAGGACTTACAAGAAGTGCAGAAAATCCTTCAGCAAATCGCTTTAGAGTAAACAGATAAAGACTGCCTGCTCCACCATAACCTCCGCCAAAACTACCAAACTGGTAAAAATTCCAAATAGCACTGATCAAGACAGAGGATAAGCCCAGAAATAGAAAGAAACTTTGCTTACGGTAGGTGAATAGAGCGTAGGTTAAAATTGCCAGCAGAAAGACAATATTAGTTGGGCGAATTCCAGGCAGAAGACCGCAGAAACTGCCTGCAAGGAGTAAGAGTATCTTTTCTCGTTTTTTAGAATGGTTTACTTTTAGTAAACAGAGCAATGCGGCAAGCGTTATTAGATTGGTTGGCCCATGTTGCCAGAGTCCTTGAGAGCTAATCATCCAGGTTCCTGTTGCAAAGGCGTAAACAAAGGTGGAAACGATCGCTACAGATTTACCAAACTTGAGCTTAGATGCTAAGTAAAAGATGACTACCGAAAGGGACGCGACGATCACAGCAGCCATCTTTTCAAAAAACAAGCGATCGACTTCAAAAGCAGCGCTCGTAATATCAATTGACTGAAATCCTTTAGAGATTAGTAGGTAGATATAGAAGCAAACGTAAATTGGAAAAGTAACAATTGCGGCTCCGATCGGATAAAAGGCCGTCAAAGATCCTCGAATGTTTTCAGCAAAGAAATAGTGGTTAGCAACAAAAAATAAATAGGTATTCCTAAAGTTCTCAAAGTTCAGCGTGTGGTTGATCAACCAATTGAAGGCAAGCAAGGTGTTAGGAATCGTATCACCTGCACTAATAGTTCGTCCATTCAGAGAATAGATGATGAAGCAAGCACCGAATATCAGCCACCCTTCATGTGCTAGAAAAGTACCTGAAACTTGGAGAACGTTTTTTTTGGATGACATGCTTTAAACTGCTTCTATTCAAAAGTTGAAGGAGCGATCGCTTTATCTGACTCAATAATTATCTTTAAGCTGACCTCGTAAGTAGTAGAAAATGGTCACAAGTGAGCAATGATTCTATCGATATTTTTTGCTGCTGCAAGGTTTATTTAAAGAAAATAAGTCGCTCTAGCAATCCCAAATCACTCGTGAAATGCAGACTTGATCGTGCCCCTAAATCTCCCAACTTTGGGGGACTTTGAGGCGAGAGACTTCCTAGATTTCAAAACCCATTCCCCAGTTTCAAAGCTGGTTGACTGACAAAACTCCTGAAGCCCCCGTTTTTTGTAGGTTGGTGTTGAGCAACGCGAAACCCAACAGTCGCCTCTCTCACGTTGGGTTTCACCGAGTTCAGCCCAACCTACTGGAAAAGATCTGTCAGTCAATCAGGTTTCAAAGTCCCCCAGAATGGGGGATTTAGGGGGCGTAGCGGACTGGAACGGAGCGACAAAAATCTGTTCATGACTCATTTAGGATTGCTATAGCTGAAATTAAACTCAAAACGTTCTAAAGCATAACCCATTGTTTTACTTCGTGCTTCTATGCTTTTGATCACTGTCATTGCTAGATCATACGCATCCTCAAACATCTGTCCGGTGACCTTCATGCGCTTTGAGTTGATGCCATTGACCTCAATCTGATTCATCAAAGCACTAAGTAGAGAGCACAATAAATAAGGAGCGTGAGAATCGTCGTTTCGATCAAATAGGCTGAGGTGTAATGCCCATTGGAAGCCTCCACAAGAAAACTAAGCTTTGCCAATTCCCTAGTGGCTGGTTCTCAGGTTATCAAAGGTCAATGTGTGCTTAATAAATAAACCAGTTGAGGGCAAGCAAGGTGTTGGGCACCGGATCACCCGTCGTTATCGTTCGCTCGCTAAGAAAATAGATAAGAAAACACGCCAAAAAGATCAGCCACCCCTCATGAACAGAAAGGTTCTTCAAAGATTTTCTCATCAATTCTCTGCCTGCGAATTCTTGAAGTCATTATAGGGTCGAGAGAATTTGAGATGGAGACAGCGATCGACGATATTAAAACTCTCCCCTTTTAACCAAAAAAATAGACGGATGCAAGATCCGCCCGTTCACTTAAAAGATTGTTAGAGGGTAGAGTAATTCTTAGATTAACAACGGTCGAAACCCGTGTTTTACCGACGCTTCGCCGATTTGCTCCATCTTTTCGATCGTGATCCGGTTTCTTCCCCAAGAAAAGTTAGTGTGCCACTTCTCAAATTCCAGCAGCATTGATTCCGCAAAACAGGCGAACAGTTGACGAGCAGGCACATCCATATTGACAATGCTCATGATTCGCCAGTCAATATCGAGGGAGTGTTCGACAATGCCACCATTCAACACGGTAATGCCAGGATGCTGGATTTTGGTGCCCAGATTTTTTGGGTAGCCGCCGTCGATCAGCAAGCAAGGCTGTTTGAGAACGGTTGGATCAATTTCAACACCTTTGGGCATACTGGCGACCCAAACGATGATGTCCGCTTGGGGCAGAGCTTCTTCTAGTCCGACAATTTTGCCGCGGCCAAGTTCGGCCTGCAATTCCTGCAACCGCTCCTGGTTACGGGCGATCAGCAACAACTCAGTGACATCCGTTCGAGCATCAAGCCAGCGACAGACTGCGCTGCCAATATCACCCGTCGCCCCGCAAACGGCCACCGTCGCCTCAGATAGATTGATTCCAAGCTGTTTGGCGGCTTGCTCGACCTGACGGCAGATAATATAGGCGGTATGAGTGTTGCCCGTCGTGAAGCGATCGAACTCCAGCATGACGTTGCGGACTTGTCGAATCTGCTGCAAATTGAAGTTTTCAAAGATGATCGATGAGAACCCCCCCAGGGCTGTGATGTCGATACCGTGCTTTTGGGCGTGAGCCATTGCGTTGATTACTTTGCGCGTCGCGGCTTTGATCCGACGAGTCGCCAACATTTCGGGCAAGAAACAAGACTCGACGTATCGACCCTCAATTTTTTGTCCGGTGGCACTGGTGACCGTAATGTTGTCAACAATCTGGGGCGGGGCACTGCACCAAAAATCTAACCCCTGGTCAGCGTATTCTGGATACCCTAACTCTCTTGCAACCGATTGAGCGTGTTCTAGACTTGTGAGATGACCAATTAGACCAAACATCGACAGATATGGTAGCAGCCCGTGGATGGCTGAGATGGGTGAGTAGGAAGGGATGAGGGAGGGATTTGCCCTGCATTCGCGAGGAGGGATGAGGGAAGCGATCGCAATCCTCACATCCCATGTGAATTCTTTTAGACGGTTGCGAGTCCGTAGGCAGACATTTTCATGATGTCACGGGTGGTAAAGCCAATGTTGCTCAAGGCTTCGCCGTATTGAATCATGAAGTCTTCGACAAGTGCCTCGCGCTCCATGCCGAGAACTTTGGCATCGGTTTCGACTTGGTTGAGCATCTTCCAGACGATCGGCAAGTTTTGCTTGTTGGCGGCTTCGAGTTCTGCTTTGGAGGCTTCAAAATTTGCTTTTAGCCATTCTTCACCATAGTTAAGGTGGGTGTATTCGTCCTTGACCACGCCTTCAGTGATTTTGCGGGCAAAGTCGTCGGCTACGGGGATGTAGATGTTGTAGGCGGCGATCGCAAAGCATTCAATGATCAACGACTGAATCAGCAGGCAGGTGACGACGTTTCCTTGGGCGGCCGCAGTTTGAAAATTGTCGTGGAGTTGTGAGAAAAACTGACGGGCAAATTCCATGTCTGGGGTGACTTTGAGGTTGCGTCCACAGGCTTCAAAGCCTTTTTTGTGGCGGTTCTCCATTTTTGCCAAGCCGAAGAGTTGATCTTTATCATCGGGCAGAAAGTCCGCCAATCGCTGATAATTTTCGTGGGCTTCTTGCTCGCCTTCAATGACGATCGCGTTGATGCGGCTGTAGGCATCTTTGTAAAGCTCGCTGTGGAAGTCAATCTCTGGGGTCGCCTCAAGTTGCGGCATAGAACAATTGTCTCCTGGTCGTGGATAAGTCGGGGTAAGCCGATTTTGGGACTGTAAGGGTTAGGGAAAATGGGGTTCTTAACTCCAGTCTGCTCCCACTCTACACTTTACCGTCTCTGGTTAGGGATGAGGCTGAGAATCGTTAAATTCTGCTCTGATGGTGCAGTTGAGAGCTAAAATGCCAGTCTGGTGAATTTGGGTCGTCCAAGCGTTAAGTGTAGCTTGTGATGATGAACTTTTCTTAATTTTTCTATCAAGAACCGTTTCATCGATCCATCAAAGGAAATTTATGCAGCGAGAAAGTTCCTTCGATCGAGCCGCTTTCAGTGTAAATACCTTGAGTGTGCAATGGCTCAGTTTGTTCCTGCTAGTTTTGGGAGCGATCTTGGTGCTGTTGCCCTTGAGCGTGATGGCGGGAATGTCGTTGACCAAAACGGGCGGCGGCTGGACGTTTGACCACTATCGAGAAGCGTGGGAGCGGGGCGGCTTTTTGCTGACGTTTGCCAATTCGACCTTTGTGGCGCTGGCGGTGACGGCAATTCAGATGATTACGTCGGCGTTAGCAGGTTATGCGCTGGCGCGGCTGCAATTTCGAGGCAAACAGGCTTTATTGCTGGTCATTTTGACGACATTGGTCATTCCGTTTCAGATTCTGGTGATTCCTATTTTTTTGGTGTTGAAATGGGGGCATTTGATTAACACGTATGGCGCTTTGATTTTGCCGACAGCGGTAAATGGATTTGGGATCTTTTTGATGCGGCAATATTTTCAGACGATTCCGATCGAGCTAGAAGAAGCGGCCATGTTGGATGGAGCCAATCGGTTTCAGATTCTTTGGAGAATTATGCTGCCGTTGTCTCGTCCGGCGTTGGTGACACTATTTCTATTTACCTTTATTGGCGAGTGGAATGATCTGTTTAAGCCGCTGGTGTTTACGACGCGATCGAGCCTCCGGACAGTGCAGCTTGCGTTGGCGGGCTTTCAAGAACAGTTCACGAACAATTGGACGCTGATGATGGCGGCGGTCGTGATTGCGACGATTCCGGTTGTTCTCTTATTTTTGTTAGGTCAACGGCAACTGATTCGCGGGGTGGCGGCCACGGGGATTAAGAATTAGAGATACGCTGGAGAGTTAAAACTTCAATCATTACAGTGGGGCTAAAATCATAGTTTCGTCTTCCTGATTTTATATTTGAATTGTTATTTGGAAAAACTAATATGCGCATCAGCCCCAAAGAGCAACTATTAAAAGAGATAGAAAATTAAAAGAGATAGAAAAGCATCCGATTCTACACTTAAAGAAGTACTACATTTTTTGCTGTCTATCGAATCTAGAGAACTTGAACAAAAGCAATTAGAAATTAGCTTATTCAGTGAATCCAGTTTGGCGGAAGATTGGCTGACCCCTAAAGCTGACCCCTAAAGAGGATGAAGCGTGGCAGCATTTGTAAAACATTCAATGAATGGTCAGTATTGATCTACAGTGTTGATCTACAGCGCATCAATTCCAAACGTATCGTAATTGACGTTCTTAATACTGGCAAAGTTATCCGTCAGTGCATTAAACGCGCTGGTAGGCCAGCTCTCCTGCCACATAGGTCGCACAGACAGCCCGATCGTCTCCCATTATTACCAGACTAAACACTTTATCGGCGAGTTCATCCAGTGTAGTCGCGGTTGCGATCGGGTTGCGGAAAGCCATAACTGGAGTCGATCGCGCATCCAATACAGTAAAATCTGCCTCTTTTCCAACTTCAAAATTGCCGATTTTGTCATCAAGTGATAGTGCCCTGGCTCCGCCCAACGTCATCAAAAACAGTGCCTTAAAGGGAGAAAGATTTTGTTGGCGCATTTGAGCAATTTTGTAAGCTTCATTTGCTGTTTGCAGCATCGAAAAGCTAGTCCCCCCGCCAACATCTGTGCCCAACCCCAACTTGACCGGATGTTCAACGGATTTTGCTTGCTCAATTCTAAACAGTCCGCTCCCCAAAAATAAGTTAGAAGTAGGACAAAACGCGATCGCTGCTTCGGTCTCTGAGAGCCGCCGAAACTCTTCATCTGTAAGCTGTACACCGTGGGCGAAGACGGAGCGATCGTGAACTAATCCGGCGCGATCGTAGACATCCAGATAGCCCGCAGCATCGGGAAAAAGTTCTTTTACCCAGGCCACTTCATCGACATTTTCAGACAAGTGGGTGTGCAGATAAACATCAGGAAACTCTGCTAACAGTTTGCCTGCGAGACGCAGTTGTTCATCACTGGAGGTAATCGCAAATCGGGGCGTAATCGCGTAGAGCAATCGGCCGTTTTTGTGCCATTTCTCGATCAGTTGTTTGCTTTCTTGATAAGAGGTTTCGGCGGTGTCACACAGGTAGTCAGGTGCATGGCGATCCATCATAACTTTGCCTGCAATCATCCGCAGATTTCGCTGACTGGCTTCTTCAAAAAAAGCCTCTACCGATTCGGGGAAAACAGCCGCAAACACAAGCGCCGTTGTTGTTCCATTCTTCAACAATTCATCTAAAAAGAAACTTGCCACTTTTTGAGCATAGGCCTTATTGTTAAACTTACCTTCAACTGGAAAGGTATATTGATTTAACCATCCTAAAAGCTGTTCGCCATATGCCGCAATCATTTCGGTCTGCGGAAAGTGAAGATGAGTATCAATAAACCCAGGCACAATCAAGCGATCGACATAGGAAACCACTTCAATATCCAAATAGCGATCGCAAAGCTGTTGATAAGCTCCCAGTTCTTTCACATAGCCATCTTCTAAAACTAACAGCCCATCGGCTAAGTAGCGAACACAGTCTGACTCATTCACATAAAAAGGATCATCGATAAAATCTAGAAAAGCACCACGAATAGCCAGCGATCGTGCAGGTGAATTAGACATCAAAGTATCCAGGTAATTGAACAAACGTTACGATCGTGGCTCAATTCGCATTTCATCTAACGTTAATGAATTTTGGCTGCCTTTGAGCGCATTAAAGATAATAGACACGGTATTCTCGCCAGCATTCAGCCAGACATTAGAAACGGTGGTCTCGTTCCAGGTCTGACCTTGTGGAAAAATCTGATTATCTACGACCTTTTTACCATTAGCATAAACATATCGAGATGCATTCCCCTCAATCGTCGCATAGCGAAACTTAAGATCATACTTTCCAGAACAAGAAACTTTGACATTAAAGGTCACAGAATCGTTGTTAACTGTACTTTTAACATATCCAGTCCCCCGAAATCCTGGCTCGATCGCTGCCTGCTTTGCTCCAGACAACATTGCATTCTCAGCCTGATAGATTCCCGTGGTTCCCAGCCAGATTGCCGCATTCACAGCATCCATCGCAGAACTTTGTCGAGATGCATCCGCCTGATCAAACTCGCCCGCCCAGCTTAAACCAAATTGGTTGCTACGATCGCGCCGTGACCAGATCGCCGCCGCATTTTGCGTTATAAAATCTTTGTACTCAGGCTTGGGTAACGTCTGGTAAAGGTCAGACAAATTTCGCATAAAAATCCCCTTAAACTGCGGCCCATCAGCTCCACAATCCCGATTGATTTCACAGGGTTCCTGTAAGATGCCATTGGGTGCCAGCTTTTGAATTGCAGCATCGGCGATCGCTTCTGCCTGAGCCAACAAGGTCGGATCTTTTGTGCTGTGATACAAGTCTACTAACCCACCCAAAATCACGCCCTGATTATATGTCCAAATTGTTTTACCATTATTCCGGCAAGCATCATCTAAACCATCATTCACCAAGTCGTCAGAGTTGATCATTCCGGTGTTTCTAAACCATTCCCATTCCCGTTGTGCCCAGTTTAGATAATAGGCTGCTTCGGATTGATTGGATGATCGTCGATGGAGTTTAGCTGCGATCGACAAAAACAATTCATTCGTAATCGCATTTTTGTATTGTCGGCGTTTGTGCCACCAGATTCCACCGCCGCAGGTTGCATCCCAGCCTTGGGTCATATTCTCAAAGATGGTTTTTGACATCTCTAGATAGCGACGTTGACCCGTTACATCGTAGGCTCTAATCCAAGTTAGCGCCCACCAGCCTTCGTCATCATAAAACCAGGGATTGAGAAAGTTAGTGTGCTTGTTTTTCTCAAAGGTATTGAACACATTGCCCCGATAAGGAATTGTCTGAGTGATTGCCACGTAGTCGATCGTCGTCTCCAAGACATTCGCCGAATTCCACCAACCTGTTGTATTCCACAACCCCGTTGAGAGATTATAGAAAGCTTGCAGAGCAGCCATTCCAGCCGCCACACTCGGAGAACAACTTCCCGGAACAACCATTCTCTATTGCCTCGCTGAACCTAAATAAGCGATCTAATATTACAGATCTTTAGTTGCTTATATATAACTATTTTTAGTCAATCACTAGCGACTAGAGATTTGCGGATAAATGATATACCAACGTAGGCCTATAGCAATCCCATATTTCTAGCAGAGTCCACTTTTAACGGGTACTTTCTTTGTCAGGTGTTTCTTCTAGTCGAGGTTGAGTCGATCGCGGTCTGATCAACAAACTTACGCCAATTGCCCAAGCGATCGAAACCAGCCATCCAGCCAAAACATCACTGGGATAATGCACACCCAGATAGAGACGAGTCCATCCGATCGTCAGCACAAATCCGGCTCCCCCAATTAACACCCACCATCGCCAGCGAGTGTTCCAGGTCAAAATAACCAGGGTGGCAACCAGCGTCATACTTGACATCGCATGTCCGCTAGGAAACCCGTAATCAAACTCCGGAGCGGGCGACTGCCACAAGCGCGGACGAACTTGATGAAGCAGTGCTTTTGCAGTTCGATTGATCAGAATGCTTCCTGTTAGCGTCGTGACCAGATAAGCCAATGAGTGCCATCGTCGTTTGACTAGCAATATCAATCCTGTGACGATCGCAATCGGAAACACGCCCCAAAAGACTCCCAACTTGGTGAGAAAGGTCGCGATCGCATCGAGTTGTGGCTGGCTAGTCGAGTGAATCGCCAAAAGAATCGGTACATCCCAAGGAAAGCCGCCCTGATGCTCCCAAACATCTTCTGCCAGTTGTCCAAAAAATTGCAGGGGCAAAAAGACTCCAATCAGCAACAGGATTAGGGATTTGCGACGCGCAATTAGTACATACTTGAGAAACTTGAGAAAAGACCGAAACAGTTTGGGGAGACCAGAGTCAAGCATTCATGGAAGTACAGGGTTAGAACAGAGGTTGGAAAGCTCCTGCTTGCTTAAAGTTAGGCGATCGCTCCTATCAATACATCAATCTGGAGTGATAAGAATGAGCGTTAGATGACTTACAGATAGGATTTTTGGCATGATAACCAGAGCGAACAGTTGCATGGAATTCACGTTAATTTAGCCTTCGTTGGGGAAGCTGAGAATTCCTTGATCGCCATCCAACAAAGCGGGGATTCCGACGGGCAGCGCGGCATTTTCGCCATCGTGACCAAAGGGCAGATTGGAAACGATCGGAATCTCCAAATCCCCTAATCGATCGCGCATCACTTCTTCAACGCTAAAGCTCGGAACGCTAGCAGGTGGGTCACATTGGCTAAATCTTCCTAATGCAATGCCGCGAATTTGGTGAAAGGCACCACTCGATCGCCACTGGGTCAACATTCGATCAATCCGATAGGGCGCTTCGCTCACATCTTCTAGCGCTAAAATCACACCTGCCAAATCAGGCTGTAAGGGCGTATTCAAAAGATGGGTCGCCACGGTCAAATTTGCGGGCAACAACAATCCGGTCGCTTGTCCGTTTCCCCAACCTGTGCCTTGAATGGGGGGTAACCATGCCTTCTCAAGCCAATCAAATAATCGTTGAGTTGACCAATCTGGCTCGGTGGCGATCGTCGTCAACAAGGGAGCATGAATGCCCGAAATTCCCTGCTGACTGAAACTCCACAGCAAGCTTGTAATGTCTGAGAAGCCAATCAGCCACTTGGGTTTACTGATCGGCAGCGTCCAATTTTCGAGCAGTCTCGCCCCACCATATCCGCCTCTAGCGCAGAGAATGCCACGACAATCAGGATCTTTGAGGGCCGTTTCTAGCTGAGTGCGGCGGGCTTGGTCAGTGCCAGCGAGATAGCCCCAGCGATCGTCAAACCCATCGGTTAATTGAATCTGATAGCCTCGATCGCGCCACACTTCAATCCCTTTCTCAAAAGCAGAAAATTCTCGTAACGTACCACTCGGCGCAATCACCCGCAGCAGATCACCCGGTTTGAGCGGTGGTGGAATTTGGCAAGGCTTCATGGGGAGAGGGAGGAGGGAGGAGGGAGGACTGTAGGATGGCTTTTGGTTTAGCGTATCAGGTCGGCAAACCAGGATTCTAGACGATCGCCGAAGGCTTCGAGAGAATAGTGGGCTTGGGCTTGTTGGCGGCAGAGCGTACGATCGAAGGCATCGATTTTCTTGATGGCGGACACCAATCCATCCACGCTATCGGGTTCGACGAGCCAGCCTGTTTCACCATCGCGCACAATTTCTGAGGGGCCACCGCGACGATAGGCAATCACCGGAACGCCACAAGCCAGGGACTCGATCGCCACATTGCCAAATGCCTCTACCCAACGCGGGGTCATTAACAAAGCTCTCGATTCTCCCAAAACTTGCTGTAGCTCACGGGTTGAGAGAAATCCCCCATACTCAACGGGCGCACCTGGATGGTCAATCAATATCTTTTGCCAGTAGTCTTCATCCTGGATCACGCCCCAGATTTTGAGCGGAATTCCCACCCTTTCAGCGGCCGCCACCGCATCTTCTAGCCCTTTTTCGGAGGCAATCCGACCGACCCAGGCAAGCTGATTTTTGGGCTGAGAACAAAACTGATAAAGCGACAAATCAAAGCCGTTTTGCAAGTTGCGACAGTGATTTTTGAATCGAAACGTCTCGGCCTGAGCCAAACTGTGAACCCCGATCGTTCCTTCAAATTCAAGCGCGACTTTCTCAATAATCTGATCCATCGTCTCCGTTAGCGAACCCATACTCACCAGATGAGCGATCGGGCGCTCAAAAAACGGAGTCAAATAAAACGGCAGCCAATCGTAAGCAAAATTAAACAGGAGATCATACTCGTGCTGTACCTGACGCGCATAGTCCCACATATTCCCCAGGACAGAATTTTGAGGAATCGTCACCAGCGCATCGCGTCCTTGAGTTTGAGCCGTGATTTGAAGTGTGCCAGCGATCGACACGAGAGAAACGCCTTCTAGGACTGACCCTTGTGGAGCGACGATCGTCAAAGAATGACCTCGCTGACCCAACGCCTGAGCCACACTCTTGAGCGTCAACTCGACACCCCCACCTAACCCCGACCCCAGCGCACCAACCGAGGTAGACAACAACAATATTTTGAGCGGTTTTTGAAAAAAATGAGACACAAGAAGAAGGGATAAGAAGAAGGGATGAGGGATGAGGGATGAAGGATGAAACTAACCGGATTTAAAGCTCTCCCACAGATACACCCTATCCTCAAATCAACCCACTATGTAGCGCACCCTTGCAGTAACTCGAAGCGATCCCTCATCCCTCATCCCTCATCCCTCATCCCTCTCTTACGGCAAACTCTCCGGCGGACTCACCGAATTTTTGAGCGCAGGCAGACTCTCCATTCCTGGTACAGTCCGAATTCGATTTAATTGCCCCAGGGCCCAACGGGCTGTCTCCTGAACCTCTTGATCGGGATCGTCGGTCGCTTTGTGTAACAGATGACTGATTTGAGCCACCATGTCATAGACTCGCGTCAGGTCGCGAATCGCATTTTTCCGAACGTCTGCATTCTCGTCCTGGAGCGAAATCGCCAACGCTCGACTCAGCGGTTTGAGTGTCCGAGTTCCAATTTCTGAGAGCGCTGAGAGAATCAAACTTCGCTGCTTTGAGTCAGAGTCAAGCATCAAATCAACCATCGGCTGGACTGCGCGCGTGTCTCCTCGTTGACCCAATTCCCAAATGACCTTTTGCCGTTTGGCCGGATCAGGTGTCCGAAGGTCTCGAATCAACTCATCGACGATGTTAATTTTCGCCAGCCGAGTCGTTTCTGAAACCTTGGGTGTTTCTGTGACATAACTCATGGGTGGTTCTGTATGCTGTGGAAGGGTTTCCGAAACGGTGACTGTCGTGTGACCGTGACCGTTGGAATTAGAGTGCCCCTTGAGCGCAGCCGAATCACTTACCCCATTTTCTGAGTGGTCTACAGGAGACTCACTGGGTCGATCGTGCAATTCTTCAGAAGATTCAACTAAAGCGTCCGGTAATGGCTGTTCTGGTTGGGTAGGTCGATCGACTGGTTTTCTGCGCCTCCAGGCTAACAAGCCGACTCCGCCCATCAAAAGCGCGCCCCCGATCGCGCCTGGTATCATCCATCCTGGTGCATTCTCTGATTTTTGAGGCTCATCCGCTTTGGCTAACTTGGCCTCTGGCAGACTCGTCGCTTTTTGAAACTTACTGACCGCCTCCGCCGTACTTTGTTCGTAGATGCCCGTAATTTCGCCGTCAAAGTAGCCCAAGAGCTTGAGGGTTTTTTGCAGCTTGCTCACCTGGGGGCCTTGAGCGCCGATCGTCAATTCTGTCTGACCAGCGTCTTGAGAAGGGGCTTGAGCAAATTGGGGCGCTTTGGGGGAAATCTGGGCAACCGCGTTTTTTGGGGTTGTCAATTCACCTGCAAAACTGGCTGCTGGTTTGGAGGCGACCGTCATACACACGGCGCAAGCGATGAATAAAAAACCAGGGCAACGAGAAATCATAGGCTGACCCAAAAGGGGGGTGCGACTAGCGTATCAACAAAGGGGGGGAAGTTCTTTTAGCTAGCTCAATCCTAACCGCCAGATCAATATAGTGCCCTCAAAAAGTTTGGCACCTACACAGAAATGATAATCCGTCAACTAGTGATCAGTCTTCCGCCAACGATCTCAAATTAAATAGAATCGTCATCTGTAGGGTGTGTTGAGTCATGCGAAACGCAGCGATTCTGTCTGAGGGTACGCTTTAAGCAGCTTAATGCACCCTATGTAATCTTTGGGGTTATTAAGTTTACAGGTGGTGCTCTTTGAGACTGGTGGTGCGTTTCGCATTGCCCAACACGCCCTGCGGGATTTTAACTACACAGGCTTAAGGCAATCTTTCGGGTTCAGTTTCGACGACGGCCAACGGTACTCCCGCGATTTCACTGGTTTCTGGTTGTGCTGACAGAGAACTATTCTTGAGCGCGTCTGATTGATCCGGAGAAACTTCTTCGGAGAACGATCGCTTTAATTTCTCAGTCAAGACTTCTCGCTGATTGATTAGATAAATGCTCACCAGCGTCAAACTCACGCCTACCCACTGAAGCGGACTCAGCACTTCAGACAAAAATAGATTGCCAAACAGCAGGGCAAACACGGGAGTCAAAAAGGTCAGCGAACTCAAACTGGTCAGACTGCCGCTAGAAGCAAAGTAAAAAAATAAACCGTAGGCGATCGCGCTGCCAAAAATTGTTGAATAAGCCAGCGCTGCCCAGTTAGCACTACTCAAATGAATCCACTGATCAGACTCAAGCTGACTCGATAGCCCAAAGAGCGGCAGTCCTCCCAAAATCATGTGCCACCCCGTCGCGCTCACTGGGTCGGCGTACCGACAAACGTAGCGAACTAAGACGGTTCCGACTGCCATCGACAGGGCCGCCAACAGCATGAGCCACTGTCCGTTATCAAATAGATTCAAGACAAAATTCATTCCTGAGAAGTTATCTAGAACCCACCGCCCCTGAGCGATCGACTGCACGGCTGACGAAATCCATTCCTCCGGTAGCCCCAGCAAACTGATTCCGAGAACGCCGATCGTCAGCCCCAGCCAGCCCCACAAGCCGATTTTTTCGCCAAATAGCCACAGGGCCATCAAGGCAACGGCCAGCGGTTGAGAGTCAATCATCACTGACCCCAGACCTGCCCCGGTTCTCATCAGTCCTTGAGCGAGAAATCCTTGAAAAAGTGCGCCATCGACGATCGCAAACAGCGAAATCCACAGCCACGCTGCCCAGCCTTTGGGTTGAGGTCGTCCCATCCAGGTGGCCGCTATCAGCACCATCACTCCCGCAGGCACCAGCCTCACTCCCGCTAAAAAGAACGGAGTCGTCTGCGGAATCACTCCTTTCATGGCGACCATTGCCGTGCCCCAAAGAAAGAAGGGTGCGATCAGCAGCAAAGGCGCAAAGGGAAGTCGAGATTCAGTAATCTTCAAGTGCATGGGATTTGCTGATGAGGGGGTTGAGCTTATTGTATTTAATTATGTAGTTCTATGAAGCACTTAATCATTTTTGAGGTTCAAGTTAATACCCCACACGCCACACGCTGATTGACTGACAAATTTCTCGTAGTTTTGTAGAACCCTGCAAAGTGTGATCGCTAAACTCACCTTGAACTGACCACAGAGCGGCAGCGCTTTAAGAATTTTGTCCATCAGTCCGCTTCAAACCTGAAATCTTCTTGTTCAGAGCACGATCGTTCCTGTTTGAAATAGAAATGTTGCGGTTCAGAACACGATCGCTCCCATCTGAAATAGAAATGTTGGGGTTTGAAGGGCGATCGTTCCGCTTGACGAAGGGGTTCTTTCTGGACTGGCTAAAAAATCTCTGATCATTTCATAGCCTCTTCGCGAAGCATCACCGCCGAATCTGTCCGTGACAGCAACCTGGCGACAAAAATTAGAAGTTTGCCGTCAACCAGCCTCATCCCTCATCCCTCATCCCTCATCCCTCATCCCTCATCCCTCACACCTCACCCCCAAATAAGGCACACTAGAATTTGGTCATCCACACTACATTGTGCAAATTCCTATGCTTCGGCTCTTTAAGCCCCGGTCTCGTAAACAAATTGCTCGAATTGAAATCAACGGCGCGATCGCGGGCGCAACTCGAAAGCGTGTTTTAGAAGCGCTCAAAACCGTTGAAGAAAGAAAGTTTCCTGCCCTGCTGCTGAGAATTGACAGTCCAGGAGGAACCGTGGGCGACTCGCAGGAGATTTATAGTGCGCTGAGAAAGTTGCAAGAAAAGGTCAAAATCGTTGCAAGCTTTGGCAATATTTCCGCGTCTGGCGGGGTCTACATCGGCATGGGTGCCCAACATATCGTGGCCAATCCAGGAACGATCACAGGCAGCATTGGCGTAATTTTGCGGGGCAACAATCTAGAACGGTTGCTAGAAAAGGTTGGCGTTTCCTTTAAGGTGATCAAATCGGGGCCTTATAAAGATATTTTGGCGTTCGATCGCGAACTCACCGACCCCGAAAAAATCATTCTGCAAGACTTGATTGACATCAGCTATTCTCAATTTGTGCAGACGGTGGCTGAGTCGCGCAATCTACCCAACGAGACGGTGAGAACCTTTGCTGATGGGCGCGTCTTTACGGGTGAGCAGGCCGTAACCTTGGGACTGGT
>NZ_JBJPHU010000257.1:0-2112 GCF_052939515.1 Phormidesmis sp. 146-33 | reverse complement strand
CCCTCATCCCTCACCCCTCATCCCTCATCCCTCATCCCTCATCCCTCATCCCTCATCCCTCCCCCCTCCCCAAGTGGTGTACTGTAAGGTGAAGAATTATGAACTCCCGTGCAGCAGATTTCTACCATCTCAAACCCCTCAGGCCGCAGTCAACTCGCCGCCATCCTCTATGATCTCGACGGCACCCTCGCTAACACCGACCCGCTCCACTTTCGAGCCTGGCAAGAAGGATTACGACCCTTTGGGCTTGACATCGACGAAACATTCTACAAAACCCGCATTAGCGGGCGGCTCAACCCTGCGATCGTGCTAGATTTGCTTCCCCAATTGTCCCTAGAAGAGCGCCAAGATTTCATCGATCGCAAAGAGGCTCGCTTTCGAGAATTGGCTCCGCAACTAATGCCAATGGCAGGTTTGAGCGCTCTGATTAAGTGGGCAACTGATCGTCACCTCAAACAAGCAGTGGTCACCAACGCTCCAACAAAAAATGCTCACTTTATGCTGAAGGCATTGAAGCTAGAAACCACGTTTGATCGCTTGATTGTCTCTGAAGAATTGGGAATTGGTAAACCTGACCCTGCCCCTTATCGACACGGATTGGATGAGTTTGGGCTAAACCCTGAGCAAGCGATCGCCTTTGAGGATTCGCCTTCTGGCGTACGATCGGCGGTTGCTGCGGGGATTTTTACGATCGGCATCGCTTCAAGTCAAGATCCTCAAGATTTGTATCAAGTTGGAGCGGCGATCGTCATTCCAGACTTTACTGCTCCTGAGTTGTGGAAAATTTTAGAGTGAAAAATTTGGAACGCTAGGGCGAAATTCGAGCTTTTAACGATGCAGCATTCGCCCGGATGCGTTGATCGCTTTGATCAAGCTTTAGGCGAGAGCAGAACTTGAGGATTTTGGACTCAATGGAGATTTTGGACAGGGAACTATCACACTTTCTTTCTCGACTTGGCTAGAGTAAGGGACTCCCCAGGACGCAGCCAAAACTTCCATCCAATCCAGTCCAGACTCAATTTCTTCGAGGCTCGTGAAGGCATCAAAGGCCCCCGCAACTTCTATGTGGTGCATGGTCGGTTGATTTGTATTCTGACGATGTTGAAGCAGGGTCTTGAATGAAAATCTCATGAAACGCACCTTAACCTGACTAGTGTTGAAACCGTTGCAGATAAATTGGAATCTCAGGCGCACAATTGCGTGAAGCCAATGAGGAATCTACGCAGCCTAGTTGCTCATTCTACCAATCTATCTCCCTTAAAAGGCAAACCGGGTTCAGTGAATTTTCAGAAGCTCTTCTGAAAGAATACTTAGAATTTGAAGTCCGCGTCAAGTATTCTCTCGCGCTCGTGACATTAATCACTAAAACTACAGAGGTTTTTAAGAATAAATACTGATACGAAAAGACCAAGAGAAAAAGCTTGGGGTTCTCAACTAATCAAAATAAACATTAGAGTTCGCGGCTTCCTGATCGTCTGAGCCAGGTGACGTAATCTCCATCTTGCAAGCTCAATTTGCTGATCAAGGTTTGGATAGAGACAATCCCTCGATCGCCGACAACTTCTTGAATCGGATACCAGGTACTGCGATCAAAGATCAAGACATCCAAACGAATGTCACGACAGTTAAAAGATCTCACACTATCCGACCAGACTTCCCAAAGACTCCTGGCTTCGGTGCAGTGCATTGTGTAGCCGACTGGAATCATCTGCGCCTCGTAACGCATAAAGCCGATTTGAGGAGACAGCCCAGCCATCATAAATCCTTGACTAGACAGCGCCTCATGCAGCAGCACCCAATAGTCACAGCCCTGACGCACATTGACGATGATAGGTTTGGTCGTCAGGTCGATCGTGGCTAACAGGGTTCCAGTTGTGGTCAGCAGGCGATTTGTCCCAAACGCAGGTTCGATCTTTAGGGTTTGATTGGCGGTCAGGATTGCACTTCTAGATAAGAATTGCTCGATCAGAGTCACATCATCGGGGGTGTTCATAGCTCAACGTACAAACGACAAGTCGGTAGACTCCCCAGGTAGAGGCTCGCTCGATTCTATTTAGCGTCAGTTCGATGAACGCTTCGCTTCGCTTTTAGATCCAGGAACGCCCCCTAAAT
>NZ_JBJPHU010000256.1:0-2113 GCF_052939515.1 Phormidesmis sp. 146-33 | reverse complement strand
GCTTCTGCGGGTGTGTCCTGCAACAAGTTTTTAGCAAAGATGGCATCTGGGATGAATAAGCCCAATGGACTGACGGTGATCCTGCCTGAGCAAGCAGAGTCGTTTGTTGAAGCACTCCCGATCGAGAAGTTTCACGGTATTGGGAAGGTCAGCGCCGCCAGGATGCACGAATTGAACATTCACACGGGAGCCGACTTAAAAGAGCGGTCTGAATCTGAATTGGTGCAGCAGTTTGGCAAGGTTGGACACTACTATTTCAAGATTGCCAGGGCACAGGACGATCGACAGGTTGAGGCAAATCGAGTTCGTAAATCTGTAGGTGCTGAGACTTCCTATGCCCAGGACTTGAGCGACAGAGCAGTGATGCTGCATGAACTCGAAACGATTGCAGAGACGGTCTATCAACGCCTAGAGCGACATCAGACGGGAGGACGGACGATCACGCTGAAGGTGAAGTTTGCCAACTACCAGCAGATTACGCGCAGCCGGACGGTGATGAGGGCGATCTGTGAGGTGGCGACAATTGTTTCTCTAGCGCAGGAGTTGTTTGAAGCGGTTGAGCTAGAGGGGCGAAGTGTGAGACTGTTGGGGATCTCGCTGTCTAATTTAGGAGGTGAGGAGCGATCGTTGACGAGAAGCGAATCGCTGGTACAGTTGGCGTTATTTTAGCGGGGAGTCGTTCAATGTCAAACAGTCAGCCTCATCTCACGCCTACAGAACTGTATGAATGGCGGCAGAGTCTTGAGGAGGCGAATCGACACAACATCTTCTGTCACTGTCGGGAGTGTGAGCGGGAATGGGTTGCGTCCAAACCTGAAGCTTGTGTTTGTGGCAGTAAGAACGTGGAAAGTATTGCTTGTTGGCAGTTTCCAGATGGTTGAAAAGGTCGGGAGAGATGGGCTTTTAAGGTCTCGTGGTACTGTTTTACACGTATCTCAGATCGACCCCGATAGGATAGGGAATCTTAAGCAAAAGTAAGGTAACGGAGTAGAAATTAAACCATGAACTTCATTCAAGAACTGGAAGCGGCAACACAAGCACTCCTGAACAATGGAGTCAAAGAACTAAAGGAGCTAGAGGAACAGCAGCAACGTCAAACTCAAATTGCTGAAATAGCGAAAGACATTCGACAAAAGCTTGAGCCATTAGTGAAACAGGTTGAAGATTTAATGAGCCAGTTTGCTCAAAAAGAAGTCGGCAATCGTCTCACAGTTAAGCAACTCGAACAGCAAAGAGATCTCCTAAAAGAACAAATAGAACAGGCAGAATCCCTGGCAGAGATTGAAATTGACGAAGCGCTGTTGAGAGAAGAAGAAAAAAATTTAGCCAAGCAAGAAGCCGCAGAATTGAGAAAATGGCGAGTACAGCTTAAGCAAGATCTGTTGGAGTTGATTGAGGAACAAGGCGATTTCTACGATGCGACTGACTTGATGATTGCCGTGAAAGGGCATCTCGAAGATCTTAAACAAATAGGGGCATTAGAAGAAGTCGTGGATCGCTTAATTAAGCAGATTAATCGCTACGATCGCAAGAACAGCGACTCCAACAACCCGACCGCGAAAGTGCGGGATAGCTACGAAAGTACGGTGAACTTCATCGCCGAAATTGCTCACAAAAATCGGCAGAATGCGAATTATGTTCAGCGGACAGAATTTACATCGAAACGAGAGAAACCGACAGGACAGACCATTAGCTATAAAGGTCTCAGTGGGAAGGTTGTGATTATTGGAGGACACGATCGCTTGGAGACAGCCGTTCGCACTCGTCTACGCTCGTCCAGCGTTGAGTTAATCTGGGCAACCGCTCAATCAGGGTCAGCCATCTGGGAACAGACTGAAACGCAAGTTCAGAGCGCCGACCTGGTAATTGTGATGACGGGCTACAGTTCGCATACGATCACGCAGCATGTTCTGCAAAATAAGGGAGAGAAGAAACCCATTTACATTACAACGACGGGGATGACCCGCTTGATTGAAGCGATCGAGGTCGGACTGAAATCCCAACGACTTTCACAGCAGCTTGGAAGACCGAAAAGTGCGTAATGACGTTCTCGTAGCAATCAGGTTAAACTCAGCGGAGCAGTCACCCACTCCGCTGGTCTTCAAAACCGTGC
>NZ_JBJPHU010000255.1:0-2165 GCF_052939515.1 Phormidesmis sp. 146-33 | reverse complement strand
ACACGAGGGGATAAGGGATAGTGCTGGTAGCCCTGTCGCTTCAGCGCAGGGAGGAAAGCACAACAAGCGGCTTGAGCCGCCGTGTGTCTTCAGTGTCGGGTATGGTGTGGGTCATTGATGTATGACATTACTTTAGCAGTTGTCACCTTCCCCGACGAATCATAGAAATAGCTGCGAGTCCACAGAGATGGCAGTTTTTTAAGCTCTGGGAACTCGTCACGCAACAGTTTAGAACTGCGTCCCTTGAAGGCTCTGACCACTTCACAGACAGGGGTTTGCTCGTCATACTCCACCAAAATGTGAACGTGATCAGGTGCAATCTCTTTTGCTTTAATCATCCATCCTTTGTCAGTCGCAACTGATTCCAGGATCTCTGCTAATCGCGTTCTGATGTTGCCCACTAGAACGGATTTTCGACGTTTGGGTATCCATACCAGATGAACGGTAACGAGTCCTACAGAGTGGTCATTGTGCCTGTAGCCAGATGAATCTTTTCTCATACTTCTATGGTTGACATGTTGACATCCATCAACCAGTACTCTAACATCGTAGATGTAGTTAATCAAGTATTTATCAACCAAGGAGGTGATTCCCGCAGTGGCTAGAAGCAAGACCCCATCGTTCATTTTGGAACTGCCGTTAGTGGTCAACTCTCAGGCTGATTCTGAACTGTCAAGCCGATTCCAAGCAGGGCGGCAACTTTATAACGCCTGCCTGAATGAAGCCATGCGACGGGTCAAAGAACTTCGCAACTCGGCGGTTTACCAAGCGGCTAAGAAGTTGCCGCTCAAATCAAAGCAACGTTCTGAGGCGTTCACCGACGCTCGGAAGCAGTATCGATTTTCCGATTACCAATTGCAGGCGTTTGCCACGTTGACGGCGAATCGTTCTGTTTGGATTGCCCAGAAAATTGATAGCAATTCGGTGCAAACATTAGCGACACGAGCGTTCAGAGCTTCTGAACGGGTGTTGTTTGGCAAGGCGAAGAATGTTCGATACAAAGTTCCAAGGCGATTCAATTCCATTGAAGGGAAGGGGAATAAGCAGGGGGTAAGGTGGCTAAACGACCGTCTCGTTTGGGGCAAGGGATTTGATCTGAAACCTGTCATTGACTGGGAGAACCCAGTTCATGTGCATGGACTTTCCAGCAAGGTCAAGTATTGCCGCATTCTCAAGCGGGAACTGAACGGTAAGCGTCGCTGGTTTGTGCAGCTAGTTCTAGAAGGACTACCGTACCAAAAGAAAAAGAACACCGTTGGTGACGGCGGGATTGGGCTGGATCTCAACATTAGCAACGTTGCGTTTGTGGGTGACAATGCTGCGGGATTGCTGCCATTTGCTGAGAACGTTCCCACCTTTGAGCGGAAAATCAAAGCTCTGCAACGTCAGATGCAACGGTCGCAACGGGTGTCTAATCCCGACAACTACAAGCCCAATTTTGAGGCTCGTCAAGGTCGAAAGATCGTGACCAAAAAAGGTAAGTCAAAAAAAGGCAAGCGTGGCTGGAAGAAGTCTCAGACCTATCTCAATGCTGCCAGAAAGATGCGGGAATTAGAACGCCGCAAAACCGCCTATACCAAGTCTCAGAACCGCAAATTGGTGAACGATACCTTGCGGCATGGGAAAGACGTTAAGACCGAGAAAGTCTCGGTGAAAGGGTGGCAAAAGCGCTATGGGAAGGCCATTTCTGCAAAGTCCCCTGGCTATTTTCAATCTGAATTGAAGCGCAAGGCTGAAAGTGCTGGCGGTTCATTTACTCAGTTCTCGACTCAGACAACGGCATTATCGCAGACTCATTTGACGGGTGAACGAGTTAAGAAATCCCTGTCAGAGCGAGTGCATTACGACCAGACAGGCGTAGTAATGCAGCGCGATTTGTTCTCTGCCTATTTGAGTCGATTCGTCACTGACAATATGCTTGACGTGCAGACAGCTAGAGATAGCTATCAAGGGTCGGAGTCGATCCTCAATGCCGCATGGCAAGCCTTTCAATCTGCAAGTACGAAGGCTAGTCTTTCGTCCCGTGAGTCAGTTCCCGGCAGAGCAGATGGCATTAAAGCTAGGAAAGTCCAGCCAGATACCCGACTGCATTGCGCGACCGTGGGAAAAGCTGTACCCAACTCCTAGCCAGAATCCCCCGTGCTTCAGCCGGGGGAGTGGCTCAA
>NZ_JBJPHU010000254.1:0-2205 GCF_052939515.1 Phormidesmis sp. 146-33 | reverse complement strand
AGTATTGGTCAATACCCGTACTCACTTGATTCATCCCTTTGTTCAGCAACGCCGAATTGTTTTGGGGCGGGGATTGAAATTTTGTCTTAAAGTCCCCCAGATTGGGGGGTTGGGGGGCAGAAGCACCAAACAACGCAGCGAAAAAACTTCGTCGATCGTACCCCTTCATCTAACCTGAACCCAATGCAAACGATCGCTTCATTCCTTTAAAACACCAAGGAGCCAAAATCCAGACGAATGCCGAATTCTGACTCCTGAGCAAAGATCAACCGATCGACAAGTTAAGGGTCGTAAGATTTGCGACTGCTGAACTTGATCTTGGCCGCTTCGGTGTTTGCGCCAATGTTGCGAGGAACGCTATTGACGGCCACGCGACCTGGATTTACTTTTTCGGGGAAGACACCATCGTTAGGATGCAAATACTGAATCTCACCGTTGGGGAAAATCCGGTAGATCTTGTAGTTGGTGATCTTAAACTTGGCGCGGAGTTGTTGTCCACCTAAGGCGATCGCATATTCCTTACGGGCAAGATACAGCAGGTTGTCGCCTTGACGCATCGTTGCAGCACCGCCTGTAGGAAGCTCAAATACCTGTTCTTTGGGGCTAGTCCAGGTAATGGCATATTTCTCTTCGACTAGGGCTTTGGTCAGTAGTCCGCCTGTCCCGCCACCGAACAAGGGCGATTGTCCAGTAAGAGTTTCTGTCATAGGTCACGCTCTAAACGTTTTTAGGCATCCTATCACCTGGGCTTGACCTTGTTTGATGAACTGTAACAGTTGTTAGCAATTAGAGAGTATCTAATCGCGCTTCTGCGATCGCCCTCTCACGTTTGACGGCCGCTCCTCGCTGGTGGGGACGACGGGAATCGTAAAGTGAAATTCTGTCCCTCGATCTTTGCCGTCTGATTCTGCCCAAATTTTGCCGCCCCAGCCTGCGATGATCTGGCGACAGATGGCCAGTCCCAATCCGGTGCCGCCTGTGGTTCGCCGTAAGGCTCCTTCTTCTTGATAGAAGCGATCGAATACGGTTTCCAGCCGATTGCGCTCGATGCCGCGTCCCGTATCTGCGACGGTAACTTGTAGCATTTTGCCGCCACTGCGCTTGGCCTGAATCGTGACGCTGCCTTTAGAATCGGTAAACTTGCAGGCGTTGTCTAGCAATTTAGAAATGACTTCGACGAGCCATTCGCCATCCACTTGCACGAGCGGCAGTTCGGCGGGTAGCTCATTGTGGATTTGGGGCAAAGGATTTTCAAACCGTCTTGCTTGAAGGCTACTCATTGCTAGATAGACGCATTCATCCAGCGGCAAAGGTTCTAAGCGCCATTCGACTCGCCCACTTTCTAATCGCGAGAGGGTGAGAAAATCTTGAATTAGCTTTCTCATACGATCGGCATCCGTCAGCGCAGAATTCAACATCACCTGACGCAAATCGGCTGACATGTCTGGCTCAGTGGCGAGACTTTCGAGACAGACTTGAATCGTCGATAGGGGCGTTCGCAGTTCGTGTCCAGTAATGGCGATCAGGTTGCTGCGGGTGCGATCGAGCGCTTCTAGCTGCTGGTTGAGATCTTCCAGGTTGGCGTAGGATTCGGCTTGAATTAGGGCAACGCCGATTTGAGTGGCGATCGCTTCCACCATCTCTAGTTCGTGGCGCTCTAATTTGTGAGGCGTGGCGTTGCAGTAGTGCAGTTCGACCATGCCCAGCAGTTGATTTTGATTGAGAACAGGCACCATCAGCCACGATCTCACCTGCCGCCCTTGCGCCAATGTTTGGAAGGGTTGAGTCAAGCGATCGTCGGTTTCGGTGTCCTCAGCATAGACAGGCTCTTGTTTTTGTAGCACTTCTTGAAAGAGGGGATTTGCCTGCAATAGCCAGGTTTCACCCAACAGCGACGTGGAACATTGAAACCCGTTCATCGGCTTCCTGGCTTTTCCGTTTCCTAGCTCCTCGGCTCCTCGACTGCCCAAAAACTCATACTCCAAAATAGCCGTTGCGTCAGTGGCTTTGCAGCGATAGATCAGACAGCGCCCCGCATTGAGAACTTGCCCCAACTCCCGAACGGCGACATTGAGGATTTCATCAGGGTTGAGCGATCGGCGCACTGCTGCGGTAATGGAATTGATCAATCGTTCTTTGCGTTCTTTTTCGGCGATCGATCGATAGGCTTTAGAAAGCTTGTACTGTCCGGCTTGTAGATAGGTC
>NZ_JBJPHU010000253.1:0-2207 GCF_052939515.1 Phormidesmis sp. 146-33 | reverse complement strand
GCTTCTCTTAGCCTACATTTCCTTCCCATAGAATAAATCAACCCTACCCCAGAATGGGGGATTTAGGGGGCGAAGTCGCTTGGCAATAAACGATCTTATTTAATTCGCGATCCTTAGTAGACATTAGTCTCCAAAGTTCTGAAAACTTCAAGAATTGCCTACTGTTCTCAAGTCAGTGACATTTATTCAAAGCCCGCGCTACTGTAGTCGTTGCTTAGGTTTTTGTGGAGCAAGATTCTGTGGCTTATCGCAATCCTTCCCCGGCGGTTGACATGATTATTGAGATGGTCGATCGCCCCCATCGCCCGATCGTTTTGATCGAACGGCTCAACATTCCCTACGGTTGGTCACTTCCGGGAGGATTTATTGACTATGGCGAATCCGCAGAAGCGGCCGCTCGTCGAGAAGCGCTAGAAGAAGTCGGACTGGAGATTACCCTCGTCGAACAGTTTCACGTTTATTCTGATCCGAGTCGAGATGCCCGTCAGCATACGTTGAGCGTGGTTTACCTTGCGACGGCGACGGGTGAACCTAAAGCAGGCGATGATGCCAAAAACTCTAAAATTACCGAGATTTGGGAAATTCCTACCAATCTTTGTTTTGATCACGATCGCATTCTCAATGAATATTTGCAGTACCGTCACTATGGCATTCGTCCGCGCTTGTGACCTGTCGATGGTGCGTCTATGAATTGTTAAAAAGACCGCGATGAATACAGACTGATCCGCGATCGCAAGCTACGATTCACGTAGAAACGTTTGATGAATTCGTGACCACTCCAGCTAGAGGATTTTGAGATGTCAAAAGTCTACAGCACCGAGGAGTTAATCAAAATCCTGGCAGAAGAGCGACGAGCCTGTATCAATGGGCAGCGCTTAAATTTGGCTGTTACCCCTTCGGGCATGAATCCTTTAATTGATCGCTTTGTTAAAGCCGACGGCATTCAAAAGTTTACGGCTTACAACGACTTTCGCAAGACGGTTCATCGCTATCAACGAGATCATCAAGTCTCTGGCATCGTCTGGCAACATCTTTTGATTGAGGGAAAAGCCTTCCACTATCCCAAGATTGACGATCAGTTGATCAGCTTGAGTGAAGATTTGCAGACGCTCAAAGCCGCTAAGTCCTCAATCGTCGATTTTTGGCGAGAAACCACGGTTGGGATGGATTTTTACTTGAGCATGAACACCGGAAAGTTTTATCAACCTGTCATCCACGATGATATTGAGCGAATTTTGCAGCGATCGGAGTGGGCGACTCTCAGCCATCAAGGGCGATCGGACGCTTTAGAAGTGATTTTGCAGCTTGGCTGGGGCAGACCCGAAGAAGCTCTTTATCGTCGAGGCTTTCCTGAGTCGGGGAGTGAGTCGATTCATGCGGTGCGAGTGGGGAGAGAGCCGATCGGGTAGGGATGAGGGATGAGGGATGAAGAGAGAGCAAAAATTGTTCAGTTCAAAGCTCAAGAATTCAAAGCTCAAGAATTCAAAACTCAGGCGTTGACTTCTTCATTGCTTCTGACGACTTATCGGTATTCGTTGGAGCGATCGTGGAGTGATGCGCCTCGTGTCGGGTTTATTATGCTCAATCCCAATCGGGCGGATGAAGTGAGCGATGATCCTACAATTCGACGCTGTATTGGGTTTGCGAAGTCTTGGGGCTATGGAGGGCTAGAAGTCGCAAATCTGTTTGCTTATCGGGCAAAAACGCCTGACTTACTCAAGCAAGCAGACGATCCGATTGGCAAAGAGAACGATCGCTCTATTCTCAGATTGACGAAACGAGTGGAAACGATCGTCCTGGCGTGGGGAAATTGGGGGATGCTGGGAGAGCGCGATCGTACGGTAATAAAATTGCTCGATTCACACCCAACGCTCTACTGTCTCGGCACCACAAAACTTGGACAACCGCGCCATCCGCTCTATCTCAAAAGCACTACGCTCCTAGTAAAATTTAGTTTGGCTTCTCATTAGTCTGCATCACCAGCTTTTTGAATAGCTGTCTCTATAGCAATCCTTAAATGAGTCATAAACAGATTTTTGTCGCTCCGTTCCAGTCCGCTTCGCCCCCTAAATCCCCCATTCTGGGGGACTTTGAAACTGGGGAATGGGTCTTGAAATCTAGGAAGTCTCTCGGCTCAAAGTCCCCCAACTTTGGTAGGGTTGATTTATTCTATGGGAAGGAAATGTAGGCTAAGAGAAGCGACCCTT